>NZ_JAALEC010000016.1:0-4079 GCF_014145205.1 Dietzia sp. DQ11-44 | reverse complement strand
CTACGCGGGGGTGATGGCGGTCAGGGTGCGGGAGACGGGCGGTCCGGTGCGGTCGGTGCGCCCGGTGGCGGGTACGACGACATCCCGCCGCCGCCCGAGGAGCCCGAGCCGGAGGCCGGGGAGCCCGACGGTCCGCCACCACCCCCGGTGAGCGAGGAGGAGATGGTGGACGAGGCCCGCAGTGGGCCGCAGAACATCGATCACCGGACCGGCGAGGACATCGCTCTGCAGTTGCTCAAGGAGCACCTCGGGGCTCGTCCGCTCGAGCGCTGAGCGGCCCGGCCCGCCGCGCGGCGGGGCACGCTGTCCGATGGTGCGGTTACCCTGGGTTCCGACCGACCGGGGCCGCCCCGGCTTAGATGAGGCACCAGCCGAAAGGACCCGCCATGCAGCCCGGACCCGACATGAACGCCCTCCTCGAGCAGGCCCAGCAGATGCAGGCCCAGCTCGCCCAGGCGCAGCAGGAGATCGCCGCGAGCACGGTCGACGGCCAGGCCGGTGGCGGCCTCGTCACCGTCACCATGCGCGGCACCGGTGAGGTCACCGGGGTCACGGTGGACCCTAAGGTCGTGGACCCCGAGGACATCGAGACGCTCCAGGATCTGCTCGTCGGTGCGTTCGGCGACGCCCACACCAAGGTCCAGCAGCTCGCCGAGTCGCGGCTCGGCCCCCTGGCCTCCGGCGGCGGCCTCGGCGACATGATGGGCGGCCTGGGCATGTGAGCCCGGCGGGACCCGGGGATATCCGGGACCCGCCACCCGGCGGCGCATCCGTCGCCGGGAACGACACAGCACAGGAACGGCGATGTACGAGGGACCAGTCCAGAACCTGATCGACGAGTTCGGCAAACTGCCGGGCGTCGGTCCGAAGTCCGCGCAGCGGCTGGCCTTCCACCTCCTGCAGGCGGAGCCGGAGTCGGTGGAGCGGCTGCGTTCCGCGCTGCAGGCGGTGGTCGACGGCGTCACGTACTGCGAGGTCTGCGGCACGGTGTCGGCGGCCGAACGCTGCCGCATCTGCTCCGACCCGCGGCGCGACCCCACGCTCATCTGTGTGGTCGAGGAGCCCAAGGACATCGAGGCCATCGAGCGCACCCGCGAGTTCCGCGGGCTCTACCACGTGCTCGGTGGCGCGCTCGATCCCATCAACGGCATCGGGCCCAACGAGCTGCGCATCGCCGGTCTGATGAGGAGAGTCGGGGAGGAGTTCGAGGGCGAGGAGATCGCGGAGATCATCATCGCGACCGACCCCAACACCACCGGCGAGGCCACCTCCACGTACCTGGCCAGGTTGCTGCGGCCGTTCCCCGAACTCGTGGTGAGCCGTCTGGCCTCAGGCCTGCCCATGGGTGCGGATCTCGAGTTCGCGGACGAGCTGACCCTGGGCAGCGCCCTGTCCGGCCGCCGAATCCTGTCCGGCGGACCCTCCCAGCCCGCGCGGTCGGGAGGCGTCCTCCGTCCCGAGCAGAGTGAGCCCCGGGCTCCCCAACCGTTCCCCGAACCGTCTCCCGAACCGGCGGAACAGCGGATGCCGGGGCCCGACAGCGGCGCGGCGGGCCGGACCGGTCTGTCAGAGGTCGAAGAGCCTCGCGGCGTTCCCGTGCCACACCGCCCGTAGCCAGTCGTCGCCCATCCCGAGTCCCGCCAGGGCGTCGAGTTGGTGCGCGAACGGGTAGGGGATGTTGGGGAAGTCGGTCCCCAGCAGGATCTTGTGCCCCAGATCGGCGAGCCGCCCGCGCTCCGAGGCAGGGAACGGGCTGATCTCCTCGACGAAGTCGGTGAACGCCATGGTCGTGTCCAGGTAGACGCCGCTGTACCGCTCGGCCAGGTCCAGGAACTCCGAGTACTCACCCATGCCCATGTGGGCGATGATCAACGGCAGATCCGGGAACCGCTCGAGCACGTCCGCGACCGGCTCCGGGCCCGTGAAGGGTCCCGCCACGGGACCGCTCCCGCAGTGGATCACCGTGGGCACCTGCGCCTCCGCGAGTCGGCCCCACACCGGGTCCAGCAGCGGATCGCGAGGGTCGTACTCGCCCACCTGGATGTGTGACTTGAACACCCGGGCCCCGGCCTCGATCGCGTCGCGGACGTAGTCACCCGCGGTCGGCTCGGGGAAGAAGGTCGCGGTGTGCAGGCAGTCGGGGTGCCGAGAGGCGAAGTCCGCCGACCACGAGTTGAGCCACGCCCCCATGTCCGCCTTGTGCGGGTACAGCATCGACGAGAACGCCAGTACGCCGTAGGACCTCAGGCGGGCGACCCGCTCGTCCTCGGCCTCCCGGTAGGTGATCGGCCACGTCCGGCCGATCTTGGGGCCGGCGGCGTCGAAGTAGTCCCACACCTTGGCCATCACGCGGTCGGGCATGAAGTGCGTGTGGACGTCGATGATCCCCGGAAGACCCAGCGGCTCCCACAGAGCCCGCACCTGTGCCGCCTCGTGCGCGGGATCGGGAGGGGTCACGGAGCCGGCGAGGGTGGCGGTGCCGTGGTGGATACACATGGATCCGAGCGTAGGCGAGCGCTGACCTCCGGCCGACTGATCGGGTCCGGCCCGGGGGCGTCCACCCCCGGGCGGTCGAGTGCCGACGGGGAAACACTCCTTGACAAAAAAGTTTGTCGGCAGGAGGCTGGGTGCCAACCAACACAGGAGGCCGGGGGCATGCAGGACATCGGCGTGATCGACAGCGCAGAGGTGGCGACCGCCGCCCTGGCCCCGATCCGCACGCGCCTGTTGGCCGAACTCTCCGAGCCGGGGTCGGCCACCACGCTCGCCGCCCGGCTGGGTGTACCGAGGCAGAAGCTCAACTATCACCTGCGGCAGCTCGAGAAGCACGGGCTGGTCGAACTGGTCGAGGAGCGACGGCGGGGGAACGTCCACGAACGGATCCTGAGGGCCTCGTCGTCGTCGTACGTCGTCTCTCCCGGGGTGATGGGACGGACCCAGCCGGTCGTCGGCGCCGACAGCGACCAGGCGTCCCCACGATGGCTGCTCGCGCTGGCCTCACGGATGGTGCGCGAGGTGGGTGAACTGGTCGTCGGGGCGCGCCGGACCGGCAAGCGGGTCGGGACGTTCGGTCTCGACGGCGAGGTGTGCTTCGCCACCCCGGCCGACCGCGCGGCGTTCGCCGACGAACTCACCGACGCGGTGACCAGGCTCGTGTCCAGGTACCACGACGACTCCTCCGATGGGAGCCGCCGACACCGGCTCATCGTGGGGATGCACGCCGTCCCACCCGGGAGCACCGACTCATCCGGGGGCGCCGGGCCATCCGGGCGAACCGACTCATCCGGGCCCACCGATCCATCCGGGCGAACCGACCCATCTGAGAGTGAGGAGAAGGACGATGTCTGACCAGCCCAAGCGGATCGAGAAGTCCATCGAGCTCGACGCCACGCCGGAGGAGGTGTGGGAGGCCGTCGCCACAGGTGAGGGTATGGCGTGTTGGTTCGTGCCGCACCGGTTCGACCCGCCGGAGGGGGGCGTCGGCGCCCGCGTCGTGTCCGACTTCGGGTCCGGCAACATCTCCGAGGCCACGGTCCGGGAGTGGGAGCCCGGGCGGCGGTACTCGTCCTCTGCGGACGGCCAGACGGAGGTCGTGGAGTTCCTCGTCGAGGGCAGGGACGGCGGCGGAGCCGTGCTGCGGCTCATCCACAGCGGAATCACCGGCGAGGACTGGGAGGCCGAGTACCACAGCCACGGCTGGGACGGGTTCCTGGCCAATCTCCGCCGCTACTTCGACCACTTCCGCGGCCTGCCGCCGGCCACCGTGTCGATCATCGCGTTCAGCGACCTCGACAAGGATGGCATCTGGGCGCGGTTCAACGACGCGCTGGGGATCGACCGACAGCCGGCGGTCGGCGACACCGTGCACCTGACACCCGATGGGCTCGACCCGATCGACGGCGTGGTGGAGGTGGCCGAACCGGGGAATCTCGGCATCCGCAGCAACAGCGGCGCCCATTTCTTCAGCGGCGACGGCGCGTGGGGCATGGTCACCGTCGTCCACTACTACTTCGGCGACGAGTTCGACCGCGACGTGCTCACCGCCGGGTGGCAGCGTTGGGCGGACAGCCTCTTCCCGC
>NZ_JAALEC010000168.1:0-9740 GCF_014145205.1 Dietzia sp. DQ11-44 | reverse complement strand
GGCGGGGCGGGGCGGGGTAGGTCGAACTCAGAGTTGAAAGTTCGACCACAGTCACGGAGGCCGAGGTGCCAGGCTGTGCTCGTGGTTTCCGAGGGCGGCATCTACACTCGAGTCTCCCTGCGGGACGCTCATCCGGTCGATTACTGGGCGGGTAGACCCGGACTCACCATACCGGCTGTCCACTTCAGATCAGGGTGTGGTCGGTCCGTGAGGTAGCGGAAGACGTCTCTCCGAACTCTGCCGGCGGGCTGTCGTCTAAGTGGCCGTTCCCGCGCATTGCTCCTCTTGCTACTGCCCAGTCGCAAGAGAGTTATCCCTGGCGAAGTCCACCCGTGGGGACGAGTCGGTTGGTCAGGCCTCGGCGATAGCTTTGATGCTCTCCAGCGTGGTGCCAAGTGCAGTATCGAGCTCGTCAGCGTGGTTCGGACCCCCGCCGAGGAGCGTCGCGGCGAAGATCCGGCCGATCGGATTGAGCTTGCCCGGCACGGACCGACGCTGGGCCAGCTTGGTACCGGTCTGCGTCGGCTGGAGCTCGAAGGCCCAGCGGGCGCCGCTGGTCTTCGTGTCCCAGGCGACACGCTTGTGTGGCTCGAACTCGATCACAACGTTTCGGGTTGGCCAGACGACCAGTTTGCGGCGGTTCCAGCCGATGTACTGCTGGCCCTTCCGGAAGCCTCCCGGCAGCAGCGGTGTCACCGCGACGAGTTCGGGCGACGACCGAACGAGCACGGAGGTATCCGTGACGACCTCCCACACGCGCTCGACGGGGGCGTCGACCTCGACCTCGGCGCGAAGCTCGCGGGTAGTGCTCATGCCATGCCTCCTTGGCGGGTTGAGCCGCGCTGGGTGTGGTGAACACTCTGGCGTGACCGGAATTGCGACCAGTGCAAGGTCGGACCGCTTCGCAACACAGTACGTCGCGTAGGGCGTACCCCGTAGTGACGTTGCTCTTCGTCGTGGTGTTGGTCCCCATGTCGACGAGCTCGCTTACGAGGGTGTGGGCCGCGCAGGTCCGGGACGCTGGCTGAGCAACACCGAATCCGCGGTGGTGCAGAAAGCGACCGTTCGTCCGGACGTGGTGACGGTGGATGTGCTCAGCCCCTATGACATCTCCGAACTCGATCAACTGCAGAGAGAAGCCGACCAGATCGTCCCCTGGGGGCCTCTAGTAGTGGTCGACCACGCTGTCGGGGCGCCACGATCAGTGCCGACGGGTCACTCGTTGCCGTCGCCAGCACCCTTTCGCGGGGCCCCCAGCACGCTGAGTATCTCCCCGACCATGTGGTCCCGTTCGAGTGGATGGCGCAGCGGCAGGTCTCGGTTCAGGCTGTAGCGGTTACGGCGCCCGTCGCGGATGCGCTGCAGGTACCCGGCCTCTTCCAGTTCGGCCACGATCCGCTGGGTGGCGCGCTCGGTGATCCCGACCGCATCGGCGATGTCGCGCAGTCGCGTCTCGGAGTCCTGCGCGATGCACAACAGGACGTGCGCGTGATTGGTGAGAAACGTCCACTCTGCCACTACGCCACCCCATCACCGACGACTTCCGAGTGCCATTTTGCCTTACGTGAATCACGGTACGCATGTGGGCGTGCACGGAGCCCGTCCCACCGCGGGCCCGGTCCGCGCGCCGCGCCACAACACGCGACACCGATTTAGGCTGTTGCAAAACATGTCTTGAAAGTCATGTATTGTCGTTCCCGTTACTCGCTCGGAACAGGCGGCTAGCGCGCCACGACGGAGATCAGCTCGTCCCGCTCGGCGGCGCACGGACTCCGGACAGATCAGGGGAGACTCGATGGACCTCAGCATTCTCGGCAGCCTCACGGACCCGCCGATCCTGTTCTTCTTCCTGGGGCTGTTCGTCGCCGCTGTGCGCTCCAACCTGGAGATCCCGGCCCCCGTCACCAAGTTCCTGTCGCTCTACCTGCTCATGGCGATCGGGTTCAAGGGTGGCCAGGCTCTGCGAGAGACCGGTCTGACCGGCCGCGCCGCGGCGGTGATCGGCATCGCCCTCCTCCTGGCCCTGGTGATCCCTGCGCTGGGCTTCCTGGTCCTGCGGCGCAGGGTGAACGAGTTCGATGCGGCCGCCATCGCCGCGACCTACGGGTCGGTCAGCGCGGTGACCTTCATCGCCGCGACGCAGTTCGTGACCGCCCGTGGGGAGGAACCCGGCGGGTACATGACGGTCGCCCTGGTTCTGATGGAATCGCCCGCGATCATCATGGCGGTGCTTCTGGCCACCTGGGCACGGTCCCGTCAGCGTTCCGCCCAGATGGCGGGTGACGCGGGGGCCGGCGCTTCCTCTCCCGTGTCGGGCGCACCCCTGTCGTTGCGGGCGATCCTGCACGAGGCGTTCACCGACGGTGCGCACTTGCTGCTGATCGGGTCGCTCGTGATCGGCACCGTGGTGGGGGCCGACGCCGGCGAGGCCATGTCCCCGTTCGTCGACGACATGTTCAAGGGGCTGCTGGCCTTCTTCCTGCTCGAGATGGGCTTGCTCGTCGCCCGTCAGCTCCGCGAGGTCCGGGACGTGGGCCCGTTCCTGATCGGGTTCGGCATCGTGATGCCCCTGGTCGGAGCATCGATGGCGCTGGCCCTGGGCAGTCTGGCCGGGTTGCCGGTCAGCGACCTGACCATGCTCGCCGTGCTCGCGGCGAGCGGGTCCTACATCGTGGTGCCGGCCGTCGTGCGCTACGCGATCCCCGAAGCGCGGCCGTCCCGGTACTTCACAATGGCCCTTGCCGTGACATTCCCGTTCAACATCGTCCTCGGCATTCCGCTCTACTACACCGTCGCCCAGTACCTGGGCGCCTGAGGCGAGGAGATCCCATGAAAGACGTCAAAAGGATCGAACTGGTAGTGGAGTCCGGGGTCGCCGGGAGGTTCCTCGGCGCGTTGGATTCGCTGGGCCTGACCCATCGCACCGTGATCCCGGGAATCTACGGGCGGGGACAGCACGGTGAGCGCGGTGGGGACCCTTTCTCCACCTTCGACAACACCTTCGTGCTCGTGGCGGTCGACCCCGACCGGATCGACGAGGTCCTCCGGTCGCTGCGGCCCCTCCTGCAGTCCGTCGGGGGCATGTGCCTGGTCTCGGACGCCCAATCGGTGCGGTACTGAGTCGGCCCCCGGGAGGGGGCTAGGATCTGCTCAGCTGCGGTGCTCGGGAACCCGGTGTGAGACCGGGGCGGCCCTCGCCACTGTGAACGGATGATGTCGCCAGTCCTCTGTGCCACTGCTCGCACGCGTTGTGTGGGTGGGAAGGCGGACCGGCGGCGATCCGGTCCATCCCTTCCGGGGGTGGGCCGGGGGAACCCGTGAGCCAGGAGACCGGCCGTGGCTGCCACCACGAGTGCCCGCGAGGTGACGGGCAGAAAGGTCTCAGGCATATGCATATCGCAGAGGGTTTCCTCCCCTCGGTGCACGCCGTGGCATGGACGGCCGTCGCGGCACCGTTCGTCATCCACGGCGCGCGCGAGGTGATCAGGACGGTCCGTCGGACACCGGAGGCGGGCGTGTTGCTCGGCGTGGCCGGGGCGTTCACGTTCGTCATGTCGGCCGTCAAGCTCCCGTCGGTGACGGGCTCCAGCTCGCACCCCACCGGGACCGGGCTGGGGACGATCATCTTCCGGCCACCCGTCATGGCCTTCGTCGCCACCGTGGTGCTGATCTTCCAGGCGTTGCTGCTCGCGCACGGGGGCATCACCACGCTCGGCGCGAACGTGTTCTCCATGGGGGTCGCCGGGCCGTGGGTCGCCTACGGGGCGTTCGTCCTGTGTCGACGGGTCGCGGTGCCGCTGCTCGGCGCGGTCTTCGTCGCCGCGTTCCTCGCCGACCTGGTGACGTATCTCGTCACCAGCGCCCAGCTCGCGCTGGCGTTCCCGAGCGCCGAGCACGGCCTGTGGTTCTCGATGGCCGAGTTCCTCGC
Source organism: Dietzia sp. DQ11-44 (assembly GCF_014145205.1). Classification (NCBI taxonomy): domain Bacteria; kingdom Bacillati; phylum Actinomycetota; class Actinomycetes; order Mycobacteriales; family Dietziaceae; genus Dietzia; species Dietzia sp. DQ11-44. Next base: position 5,812 of record NZ_JAALEC010000168.1, on the reverse strand, counting down.
CGTGTTCGCTATCACCCAGATCCCGCTGGCGGTCGTCGAGGCTCTGATCGTCGTGGTGATCGTCAGCGTGCTCCTGCGAATCGCCTCCCGTGAGCTCGACCTGGTGGGCTTCTTCCGGAGGGCGCGACTCGCCGGCGCGGGCACCTTCGCGCATCTCGAGGACCGTACCGATCAGGTCGAGGCCACGGAGTCGGTGCGATGAGCGGGAAGAAGCACGTCAGCGTGTGGGTGCTCGTGGGGCTGGTCGCCGTGGCGTTCGCGATCGCGGTGTTCTCCCTGGTCTATGGCGCTGGTGCGGGCGGCGAGTTCGAGGGTGCGGACGGGCAGGCGGAGGGGACGATCAGCCAGGTCTCTCCCGACTACGAGCCATGGTTCGAGCCGCTTCTGCCCGAGTTGCCGGGGGAGGTCGAATCGGGGGTGTTCGCCCTCCAGGCCGGGATCGGCGGCGGGATCGTGGGTTACGGACTCGGCGTCCTGCGGACACGTAGTAGGCAGCGTCGGGAGAGCGTGACGGGTGCGGCGACCCCGTCGGCGGCGGCCACGGGTCCGGCCGGGCACTGACCGGCCGAGCCCTAGGTGAACCCACTCGAACTCGCGGCGTCCCACAACCGTTGGTCGGACCTCCCGGTAGTCGAGAAGCTGCTGCTCTTCGGCGGTCTGCTGGTGGCGGCACTGCTCGTGCCGCCACCGGTGGGCCACGTGGCGATCCTGACTGTCTGTTGTGTGTGCGCCCTGGCGCTGGCCCGCGTCCCCGCCAGGATCTACCTCGCGGCGTTGCTCGCCCCCGTCGCGTTCCTGGCCCTGGGAATCGGTCCCCTCGTGCTGGACCTGGTGGACTGGCGCCTCGTGGTGGATCCGGCCGGGGTCGACACCGCCTGGCGGACGGTGAGCAGGGCGATCGCCGCGACGGCCGCCACCATCACCTTGGCGTGCACCACGCCCGTCGCCGACCTCCTGGCCGCCGGCCGGCGGGCCGGACTGCCCGCCCCGCTGGCTCACGTCGTGGACACCACCTACCGGCTCATCGGCCTGCTCATCGACTCCGCGCGCACGCTGCGGCATTCCCACGACCTCAGGCTCGGACACCGCACCGCCCGGGCCGCGATCAGCTCGGTCGGGACGCAGTTCGCCTCGGTATTCGTCCTGTCCGTCAGGCGGGCACGGGCGATCGACGACGCCATGTCCATGCGCGCCGAGCGCGGCCAGACCGCAGTGCTCGCCGAGGCGGACCCGGTCTCGGCCACCCGCGTGCTCGTCATCTGTCTGGTTCTCGTGTCCGTCTCGATACTGGGGGTCATGACGTGACCGTCCTCGCGCTGCGCGGTGCCCGGTTCTCCTACCGGCGTCTCGATGCCCTCGGCGGTCACACCCACACCGTGCTCGACGGCGCCGACCTGACGATCCCCGCCGGGGCGAAGATGGCGCTTCTCGGTGGAAACGGCAGCGGCAAGACCACCCTGATGCGGCTGCTCGTGGGCCTGAACCGCCTCGAGGCCGGGGAGTTGGAGCTGGACGGGGAGCGGGTCCGGGACCGCCGCGCCGACCGCACCCGCCTGCGGCAGTCGGTGCAGATGGTGCTCCAGGAACCCGACGACCAGATCTTCGCCACGACCGTGCGGGCCGACGTCTCCTTCGGCCCCGTGAACCTCGGATTGGATCGCGCCGAGGTGGCCCACCGGGTCGACGAGGCCCTGGCGGCGCTGGCGATCACCGACCTCGCCGACCGCGTCCCCCACCACTTGTCCTTCGGGCAGCGCAAGAGGGTGGCCCTGGCGGGTGCGCTGGCGATGCGGCCTCGCGTCCTGCTTCTCGACGAACCGACGGCCGGGCTCGACCCGCTCTCCTGTGAGGACCTGCTCGCGGCGCTGGAGTCGCTTCGCGCCGCGGGGGCCGCGATCCTCATGGCCACGCACGATGTCGACCTCGCCTGGGCCTGGGCGGACGACGCGGTGGTGCTCTCCGGCGGAGCGCTCACCCGCGGCCCGGTCCACCGAGTGCTGCAGGACGAGGGCCTCCTCACCGCGGCCCGGCTCACCACCCCGTGGGGCGCCGCGGTGTCACGCCGACTGGGCCGGACGGTATCGCGGCCGGGAGAGGTCTGACCACGCTCGTCATCGGGATCGCACTCGCCCGTGTTCCGGACGCGACCGATGCCATCGGTGGCGCAGTCTTCCGACGCGCATCATGATGGCCCGGTGTGCCGCTATGACGGATAGCTTCGGCAGGATGTGAGTTCTTAGGCAAGAAGAGCACTGTGGGATCGGGTGACACGTCGATGCGTGCCCATCCCTGTTTCGGCCGCGCGCGGCGGCAGCGTCTCCCGGTGACGTGGCTCGGGCCACGTTCTTCTCGACGTGTACGGCAGTGGGTGAAACACCTTGTCAAGGAAGAAAAGGGGTGGGAGTGACTTCGGCAATCGAAGGATACGAAGAAATACGATGGTCCCAGGTGGAAGACAGCTTCTTCGTCGGTAGTTTCCGCGGGAACTTCGTGGGGTACATCGATCAGAATTCTGACGGCAGTTTCACCTGCTACGACAGGATGTCGAGACCGCAGGGCGAGTCCGGATCCCTGGACGAGGCGATCTCCAGCCTGAATGATCTGTACTTTTCCGATGCGAGCGAGGGAGAGTTGAATGTCGCTGGACGCTGAGTTCCCCACGTCGCCCGGGAGCGGACAACTGAAGTATTTGGTGTACACGAGCGTGCCGGTGCGGAAGATGCTGCCGGGTGATCTGGAGTCCATTCTGTTCACCTCCCGGGAGCGCAATCGTGCCGCCGGGATCACCGGTGTCCTCCTCTTCAGGAACAACTGCTTCATTCAGTTCCTCGAAGGCCCTCCGGCCGCGATCGACGAGTTGATGACGCGCATCGCTGCCGATGACAGGCACAGTCGTGTCCGGGTCCTGTTGACGGAACCTGCAGCCGAGCGCAGCTTCGCCGACTGGAAGATGGGCTTCGGCATCCCCAAGGAGACCCGGTCGACCGGAGTCGACGGCGTGCGGGACAGTTTCAACGATCTCACCGGCGGCTCGAACTACGACGTCGTACGTCGGGCCGCCGAGGACTTCTCGATCTGGTTCAAGGTCAAGGAGCGCTCGATCTCGACCTCGCCCTGAGCGTCGCCTCTCCCTACACCCGGGCGACGGGCACGCCGGCGCGCAGGACGCGATGCGCGCCGCAGTGGCAGGACTCGTAGGTCACAGTGCCCTCGCTGGTGCGGTGGGAGGAGCGGGTCAGCCATTCGTGCTGGTGCGCGTCCGGATCCGCAGGCTGCGGAACGGGGGCGTCGTGGTCGCGGTCGTGATCGACGTCGGTGGGCGAACAGGCTGCTGTGGTCATGCGCTGACTGTGGTGCAATGGGTCAGTGCAGTTCAACCATGGCAATATGGTCGGCCCGACTCTCGCGGCGGAACTTGCCTCACTCGGCGCCCGGGAGTGGGACACCGATATGGCCGTCGGCGTGCTTCGCGCCCACGGCGTCCGCAGGCCCGATCTCGACGACGCGAGGTCGACCCGCCTACAGGAGTGGGCATTGTGGTTGAGGGCACCCTTCTCGGCGCCGGACGTGGACTCCACGTGCGACGCGATCAACGAGCTGCTGGACTCGGCCGCGTCGAGGCCGTCCCTGAGCACGCACGACGGGCACAAGCCCCACCTGCACTTCGCGGCCGACGGTGACGACGTGGTGGAGCGCGTCCGGGCCATCACCGCAGGCGGTCTGGCGATCTTCGCGGTCGAGTCGGAGGGCGGCCGTCTGGGGGCCTGTCTCCGATCGGGGTGTCCCGAGGTGTTCGTCGACACCAGCCGGAACGGTAAGCGGCGCTACTGCAGTGCCCGGTGCGGCAACCACGACGCCGTCCAACGGCACCGGGCCCCCGGCCGTCGACCCGGGTGACGCAGGGGCGCGGTTGGCGCCGGGTCCCGGCTGACGATGGGGGTGTCGGACGGCCGCGAGATCGGGGATCATGTGTCGATGGAGACGCGAGACGAGCCCTGGCCGGCCCTGCCCCTGGAGTCGTGGATCGACACCAGGGACACACTTCACCTGTGGACCCAGATCGTCGGCAAGACGCGGATGGCCCTCGGGCCGGAGATCAACCACTGGTGGGGCGTCCCGCTGTACGTGGACGCGCGGGGGCTCACCACGTCCCTGATGGTCGCCGGACACCGCGGTCTGGAGATCCGCTTCGACTTCGTCAGCCACGACCTGCTGTTCCTCGTCACTGACGGCAGCACCCGCCGGATGGCGCTCGAGCCGCGGACCGTCGCCGACTTCTACGCCGAGTACACCGGCCACCTGGGTGATCTCGGGTTCGACGTGCCGATCGTCGGGACCCCGGTCGAGCTGCCGGAGGTGATCCCGTTCGCCGAGGACACCACGCACGCGTCGTACGACGCTGACGCCGTGGCCCGTTTCCGGAGGTCGCTGGTCAGCGCGCACGGCGTCCTGTCGACGTTCCGCAGTGGGTTCCGTGGGAAGTCCTCGCCCGTCCACTTTTTCTGGGGTGCGTTCGATCTGGCCGTCACCCGGTTCTCCGGACGCTCCGCCCCCGAGCATCCCGGTGGCGTCCCGAACTGCCCGGACCGGGTCATGCACGAGGCCTACAGCGACGAGGTGTCGAGCGCGGGGTACTGGCCGGGTGGTGCGGAGGAGGGCATCTTCTACGCGTACGCCTATCCCCACCCCGAGGGGTACGACACCCATCCGGCGGTCGAGGCCCCCGCGTACTGGAGCGCCGAGCTGGGTGAGTACGTGCTGCCGTACCACCTCGTGCGACAGGCGGCGGATCCCGACGCCGTGGTGCTGAGGTTCCTCGAACAAACCCATCGCGCGGCGGAGGAGACGGCGGGCTGGAGCCGGGTCCGGGTCTAGCCCGGTCCGGCAACGACTAGGCGGGATGGGGAGTGCACCGCACGTGCGGCCGTGTCTCCGACGCACCTCTGCCGATCGGCGCGAGACCGCACCCCGGAGGGCGTTCCCCGTGTGGCACTTCCCCACGCGGATCTCCCGGATAGCGCGTGATCGACCTGGTCAGGTGGACCCTTATGCGCTGTTGGTCGCGGCAAAGACGAGGAACGCCACGAACAGTGCTGCCAGTCCCAGACCGATGCCTATGACGGCCTCACGGTGGTTCGACGCCTCGCTTTGGTCCACTCGTTTCAGACCGACCCATCCACTGGCGAGGGCGACCACTGCGGCGGCGATGGTGATCGCACCGCCGATGAAGGGCACCAGGGAGGCCAGCGCGGCAATGATGCCGGCGACCAGCGAGGTGGTCCCGGCACCGTTGCGGTAGGAAGTTCCGGTGGAACGGTCTTCGGGCATGTGGTCTCCCATGCACTTTCGAGGTGACTGACTGGTTCTCGCAACAGACACGCCGAGACCGTCTCGAAAGCTATCGCCAGCTGGCCTCGAGCTGCAGCACGAGTCCGCACAACTCGGCCGGTCACGACTTCTCGAATTCATCGGCGGAGGCTTCACTCCGGGCCCGCCAGAGGGGGTCGAGGGCGGCGTCCTCCTCGGCGGTGGCAACCCGGAACGGGGGCTCTGCCGGAGTGGGCAGGCCCTGTGCCTCCTGGCCTCTGGTGACGCGCAGGCTGGCGATCACCGAGACGGTGAGGATGGTCGCGATGACCCCGAGGGAGATGGCGGTGGGGATGTAGAACACGTCGATCTTGAGCATCATCTTGATGCCCACCCAGATCAGGATCAGCGCCAGCCCGATCTTGAGGTAGACAAAGCGGTGGACCAGGTCGGCCAGCAGGAAGTACATCGCCCGCAGGCCCAGGATGGCGAAGGCATTGGCGGG
>NZ_JAALEC010000167.1:0-780 GCF_014145205.1 Dietzia sp. DQ11-44 | reverse complement strand
CTCGTCGCGCTGGCGGATCATCCGGACGCCCGTGTAGAGGAGGAACGCGGCGAAGAGGTAGAGCACCCACGAGAAATTGGCGATCAGCACGGCGCCGCCGGCGGCACAGTGACGTTCCGGACCACGGTCAGCGGTGCGGGCGCCCTGGTCTCGCGAATCGACGACTTCCACCCGGCCGGGTTCGAGCTGGTCCAGGCCCGCTCGAGCGTCTGGTACCTGCTCGGTGGGCAGACGTGGACGACCGTCACCGACGACGTGACCCGCAACTCGGCGACCAACTCGGTCAGCCACTCGGGGGCCGGGTGGACCACCCTCGGAAACGCAAGGGCCACGCTCGAGACCACCTACCGCGTGCCCGCGGATGCCACCCCGGGCGATGTGCTCAACACTGGAGCGGCCACGGATCTGGCGCTGGTGAGCGGCTACAGGGTGGCCAACCCCATCGACACCTGCGTGACCATCCGCGAGCCCAACCCGACCGAGGTCGTGACCGGCAGCCTCGACGGGCTGGGCCTGGGATCGGTGACCTCCGGCTCGACCGCCCTCGGCGACATCGGCGCCGACCCGGCCACGTTCTCCGCAGACCTGATCAACGGGCTCGACCTGGGGCAGCTGATCGGCGCGGCCGCGGGGAGCTGATCGCGGGGGCGCGGCGGCGGGGCTTGTCGTCGTCGTCCTGATCGGTGTGATCGGCGCGGTGACGACCTGCCGGCGGCGCCTGACCGGCGGCACCCGTTCGGCGGCAACAAATTCACGGTGTCTGACCGGCGGCAACAGGGG
>NZ_JAALEC010000166.1:0-938 GCF_014145205.1 Dietzia sp. DQ11-44 | reverse complement strand
GGCTCGCTCTACGGCGAGCCGGCCCCGGCGTGTTGGTGAGGCTGGATGCGGGTTGCTGTCGGTGCCAGTTCGAGAGTCGAGCCCGACCGATGGCGAGATCGGCAGGCTCTACAGGGCGGGGCCGGTAGCGCCCATAATTGGTCGCTATCCACTACTTGGCCTATAGCCGAGGTGCTAGAGGTACGGACTATTAATCCAAAGTTCGTTGGTTCGACGGCGACTTGTTCAGTCAGCCGTCCGGTGGTCGATAGGTGGCATTATCGGCGCCGCCACTGCCGGGCGGAGCGGCGGATCACTCGAGGGTCATCGCGGGGTGTCGGCTACGACGGCGTGGGGTTGGTGAGCCACCAGACGATCACCTCGTGCGTTAGCTCGGCGATGCGGCCCTCGCCCGTGGAGCCGTCGCCCCACAGGGGCAGGTCGACCCAGATGCGCAGTGGCGCCCCGCCGATCACGGGGACGTCGACATGGGCGAGCGGGCGGTGCTCCGGCACGAGTTGATACCTGTTGACCGTCCAACAGACGTGCAGCGGCACGAGGCCCGTCAGGCAGGACACCTGGCGGTGGGGTTTGATCGGGGTCAGCACGCGGGTGCCGGGGGCCGCCGGATCCCAGAACGCCGGGTCGGAGGGGCCCAGCACATCGGTCATGATCTCGGGCGTCAGCGCTCCCGGTGGGGACGCTGGCGTGTCCGGTCCGGCGTCTGCCGGGTCGGCGAGGGCAGGAGGGGTGCCGAGAGCGGTCGCTGCAGCGGCGACTGCCATCGCGAGGCCGAGGCGCCGGCGGGTGGGCGAATTCCGGGGTCCGGCTGGGGAGCTCATGACCCCACTTTCACAGACTGGTCAGCGACGTGAACATGCACAGGCTAATCTGAGCTTCTTCTCACCGGAGCCACATCTGTGGCCTGCACCCCTCGAGGTCCTCACCCATGATCCGTC
>NZ_JAALEC010000165.1:0-1045 GCF_014145205.1 Dietzia sp. DQ11-44 | reverse complement strand
TTGGCCGCTGTCGCCGCTCTCGGCACCGCCCCCTCGGTCACAGCCGCCGAAATGCAGGTCGGATCGGGCGTCATCGCCCTGCCCGAGTTCGCCCCCGTCGTCGTCCCCGCCCCGATGGGTTTCGACGCGGCAGCACTGCCGCTGCTGCCGTTCCCGTTTGTCTGGTCCGTGCATTTCGTGCCGGCACCGGGCGTGGCGGCCCCCGCGCCCGCGCCGGGTGTGGCGGCTCCTTCGCCCGCCCCCGCACCCCGACTTTCGGGATGCCGGGAGGCGTGGAACCTCGGCGTCGCGCCCATGCATCGCGGAAGCAGGTTCTACGACCCGTCGATGGACGGCGACAACGACGGGATCGCCTGCGAGCGGGATCCCCGCTAGTCCATGCGGACTCCGTCGGAGCCCTCCGGCATTCGTCGCGAGCGCGGCTTGAATACTCATCTAACGTTAGCGGGAACACTCCATTCGGCGTCGTCACCTGCTCCGGGCAGTAGGCGCCGATCGCTGCCCCAACCAGGATGTGAGGGTTCGACACCGGATGGGTGGACCGTCAGCCTGTAGGGGCCATAGAAGTAGTAAATGTGAGTTCACTCGTCGTGCCCGGTGGCTGCGGGCAGTTCGAGTGGCGGTGGCCCTCGTCGTCGTCGGTTCCCCGAGTGCACCGGGGGAGCGCCCCAGCTCTGGCCGCCGGGAGGAGCCTCGGTCCATGAATGTTTGAGGCGCCTCGAATTCAGGTCGTAGCGTGGTCCCATGGCTGGGATCACCGCGCGGCGTGTGGTCGTCGCACTCGACTGCCCCGGTGCTCGAGAGCTCGCCGAGTTCTACGCGTCGATGCTCGGCTGGCGGATTCGCGACAACGTCGAATATTCGGACTGGGTCGACGTCCTGCCGCCAGAAGGTGAGCTGGGCACGGTCGCGCTCGAGTGCCAGACCGTCTCCGTCTGGCGCGCGCCGACCTGGCCCGAGGGACCGGTCCCCACGCAGGTGCACCTCGACTTCTACGTGGACTCGATCGCCGACTCGGGCCGGCCGTCCTCGCCGCCGGCGCCCG
>NZ_JAALEC010000164.1:0-2881 GCF_014145205.1 Dietzia sp. DQ11-44 | reverse complement strand
GGGCGGCCACCACCGACACCGTCGACGACGCGGCGCTACTGCACCGGGTCCTGCAGGACGAGGGTGCCCGCCGCTGGCAGATCGAACTGACGGAGGCTCCGCTGCTGGGCGCCGTGCACGAGTTCAGAGCGGAGAGCTGAGGGCGTCCGGACTCAGCTCTCGACCCGGTCGCCGAGGCGCTGGCGGATCCCGCGGGCGATCCCCTCCGCGGTCAACCCGGCGTCGGCGAGGATCTCACCGCGGGAGGCGTGGTCGAGGAACTCCTGGGGTATCCCCAGGGCGAGTCGGTCCACCCTTACCCCGGCGCGCTCCAGACTCGCCGAGACCGCCGACCCGACGCCACCGTGGAGCCCGTTGTCCTCGACGGTCACCACGAGCTGTCGACCCCGCGCGGAGTCGACGACCGAGTGCGGGACCGGATAGACCCATCGCGGATCGACCACGTCGACAGTGACACCGGCGGTCTCGAGTTCCCGGGCCGCGGCAAGCGACGGCGCGACCATCGACCCGACGGCGACGACGAGGACGTCGGCGTCGCCGGACCCGTGCACCCGGTCGACGCCGTCGGTACTGGTCTCCAGTGCCGGGACGGGTTCACCGACCGAACCCTTGGGAAAGCGCACGACGGTCGGCCCGTCGGTCACCTCGACGGCCTCGCGGAGCTCCGCGCGCAGGGTCTCGGCGTCGCGCGGTGCGGCCACCCGGACCCCGGGGACGATCCCCGTCAACGACAGGTCCCACATCCCGTTGTGACTGGCGCCGTCGGGGCCGGTCACCCCGGAGCGGTCGAGCACCAGGGTGACCGGCTGCCCGAGGAGCGCGACGTCCATGAGCAGCTGGTCGAACGCACGGTTGAGGAAGGTGGAGTACACGGCCACCACCGGGTGCATCCCCCCGAGCGCCAGTCCGGCGGCCGAGGCCACGGCGTGCTGCTCGGCGATGCCCACGTCGAACATGCGGTCCGGGAAACGCTCACCGAACGCCGTCAGTCCGGTCGGCCCGGCCATGGCCGCGGTGATGGCCACGACGTCGTCCCGTTCGGCACCGATCACGCACAGTTCGGCGGAGAAGACCGACGTCCAGTCGACCGCGGACGACTCCGAGAGCGGTCGGCCGGTGTCGGGGTCGATGACCCCGGTCGCGTGCATGAGGTCGGCGACGTTGTTCTCCGCGTGGACGTACCCCATGCCCTTGCGTGTGACCACGTGGACCACCACCGGGCCGCCGAAGTCCTTGGCCAGCCGCAGCGCGGCCTCGGTGGCGGCCAGGTTGTGTCCGTCCACCGGCCCCATGTACTTCAGTCCCAGGTCGGCGAACAGCTCCTGCGGCGACACCACGTCCTTCAGGCCTGTCTTGATCCCGTGCAGGATCGAGTACACGGCCTTGCCGACGACGTCCTTGCGCGCGCCCAGGGTGCGCTTGGTGTGGTCCATCGCCTTCTCGTAGGCGGGCTGTAGTCTCAGGACCCCGAGTCGTTCGGCCAGGCCTCCGATCGTGGGGGAATACGATCGTCCGTTGTCGTTGACGACGATCACCATGGGCCGGTCTTTGCCGGCCGCGATGTTGTTGAGCGCCTCCCAGGCCATCCCGCCGGTCATCGCGCCGTCGCCGATCACGGCCACGACGGTGCGGTCGGTCTCCCCGCGCAGGGAATACGCCTTGGCGAGACCGTCGGCGTAGGACAGCGACGAGGTGGCGTGCGAGGACTCGACCACGTCGTGTTCGCTCTCCGCGCGGCACGGGTACCCCGACAATCCGCCCCGGGTGCGGAGTCCGTCGAACAGGTCACGCCGACCGGTGACGATCTTGTGGACGTACGACTGGTGCCCGGTGTCGAAGACGATGGGGTCCCGGGGGGAGTCGAAGACCCGGTGCAGGGCGATCGTCAACTCGACCACACCGAGGTTGGGTCCGAGGTGCCCGCCGGTGGCGGAGACCTTCCTGATGAGGAACTCCCTGATCTCGCCGCAGAGCCGGACCAGCTCGTCGGGTCCGAGTGCACGGAGGTCGGAGGGGCCGTTCACCTGATCGAGCACACTCATTGCCGTCGACTGCCCCTTCCCTGGCCGCACCCCTCAGGGTCGAACCAACAGTCTACGGGCAATCGGCGCGAGACCCCGCCGGCGCCTCGGCCGGTCGAGGTGCGCCACAGGGTCGGGTCAGCGCGCGCGGGGGGAATCGAGGACGGCGAGACCCTCCACGTGGTGCGTCGCGGGGAACGCGGCCACCCCCCGCAGGTCCGTCAGCGTCCAGCCGGCCGTCACCAGGACCCCGACGTCGCGGGCCAGACTCGCCGGGTCGCACCCCACGTGGATGATCCGCGACGCCGTTCCGCCCGCGAGCGCGGTCATCACGTCGATCCCCGCACCACCCCTCGGCGGGTCCAGGATCACGAGATCGGGCTCACCGTTCCGGTCGGTCCCACCGACCGTCCGGTCGAGGAACGTCTCGACCCGCGCAGCCACCGGGACGACCCCCGGGCCGACGTCGAGGGCGGTCCCCACCGCGTCGAGAGACGGACGTGCGGATTCGACGATGGTCAGCTGCGCGCGAGGGGCGACGTCGAGCACCGCCGCGGAGAACAGGCCCGCCCCCCCGTAGAGATCCCAGACCACCGGCTCCGCCGGTAACCCCGCGGTGGCGGACACCGCGCGGCGGACGAGATCGGAGTAGTGCACGGCAGCGGATCTGTGCGACTGCCAGAATGCGTCGACCGGTAGCCGCCAGGTGTGCTCGCCGACCCGTCGGGTGACGGTGGGGGGACCCATCACGGGCTCCCATGCCCCGGCGCGGGAGGACCGGGCCCGCGCCCGGGTCGCCGCACCCCTCCGGGACCCGCGATCGCGCCCCCGTGTCGCCGGTTCGGTGACCGGTCGGTGAG
>NZ_JAALEC010000163.1:0-7602 GCF_014145205.1 Dietzia sp. DQ11-44 | reverse complement strand
CGCCGCGGACCTCGGGGGCCGCCCGTTCCTCACCGTCGGCCGACAGTCACTGGCGAGGTTCGTCGGTCCGCTCGCCACCCGCGAGGCGCTGGTGAGGGTGGTCGACCCGCCCGAGGGGACGATCCCCGCCCGGTGGCGGCTCCTGCTCGACCGTGGTCCCTACTCGGCCGAGGGCGAGCGGGCGCTGTTCACCGCGCACCGGGCGGACGTGCTGGTGACCAAGGACTCGGGAGGCGTGCACACCTGGCCGAAGATGGCGGTGGCCGCCGAACTCGGGGTGCCGGTGGTCGTGGTGCGCCGCCCGGGGGCCGCTCCGGGTGTAGAGGTGGTGGCCGACGCGGTGTCCGCCGTCGACCGGGTCGGGACCCTGGCCTGAGGAGGCTCCGGACGCCGGGTTCCGGGCCGATCCACAGGGTCCGATGACGGGGTTAACACACGTGTAGAGACGATCGACGCCTCGCCTGGCCGCGTCCGTCCTCGCCGGACCCGATCTCGCGCGGGTCTGCATCGTCGCAGGTCAATCAGGTCGAGGACGGTGGACTGGCCTCACATATCACGACTCCGGCGCCACCCGCAGGGACTTCGCCCAGCCCGGCGCCGCCGAGAACATGATCAGAGAAATCGGCCTAAACACAGAAATGTTCGGACACCTGAGAATAGTGTGGTCTCCATCACACCAGGAGGCCGAGTGTTATCAGTTCGTAATCTCGAAGTCGTCTACGACGACGCGATGCTCGTCATCAGAGGTGCGAGTTTCGACGTGCCGGACGGCCACATCGTCGCGCTGCTGGGCGCGAACGGAGCCGGCAAGTCGACGCTGCTGCGCAGCCTCTCCGGACTACTCGATGTCCACAACGGGGCCATCACCAAGGGGTCGGTCACCCTCGACGGGGAGGACATCGGTTCGCTGAGCGCACCCGCGATCGCGCGACACGGCGTCAAGCACGTCCTCGAGGGGCGACGGATCTTCAAGGAGTTCTCGGTCGAGGAGAACCTGCGCATCGGCGCGCACGTCACGCGCCGCCACCTCCGCGAGGGCCTCGATCGCGTCTACGGGCTCTTCCCCGTCCTCCACGAGCGCAGGTCGCGAGTCGCCGGCTACCTGTCCGGCGGCGAGCAGCAGATGCTGGCGATCGGCCGGGCGCTCATGTCCGCACCGCGATACCTCCTGCTGGACGAGCCGAGCCTGGGCCTGGCGCCCAAGATGGTGGAGCAGATCCGGGACATCATCGTGGAGATCAACTCGCAGGGGACCGGGGTGCTGCTGGTCGAGCAGAACGCGGCGATGGCGCTGTCGATCGCCCGACACGGGTACGTGGTGGAGACCGGCCGCGTGGTCATGGACGGGCCCGCGGCGGACCTGCTCGACAACGACGACATCCGCGAGTTCTACTTGGGCGCGCGCTCGGACTCCGACGAGACGAAGTCCTATCGCGACGTCAAACAGTACCGGCGGCGCAAGAGGTGGGCGTCATGACGAACCCGTCCACCTCCACCCCGGTCGTCGAGTTCTCGCAGGTGAGCCTGGCCTTCGGGAACCTCAAGGCGATCGACGGCGTCGACTTCACCGTCAACCCGGACGAGCTCTTCGCGATCATCGGCCCCAACGGCGCCGGGAAGACCAGCATCTTCAACGTCCTCTCGGGCGTGTACCGGCCGCAGCAGGGGTCGGTGAAGCTCAGGGGACAACAGCTCCTGGGGATGCGTCCGCACAAGATCGCCCGCCTGGGGGTCGCCCGGACGTTCCAGAACGTCGAGTTGTTCGCCAACCTGACGTTGGTCGACAACCTCATGCTGGGCCGGCACGTGAAGTTCCGCTACGGCACGCTCGCGGCGATCGCCTGGGTGGGGCCGGCCAGACGCCAGGAGGAACTGAACCGCGCCGCGGTCGAGGAGATCATCGACCTGCTGGAGCTGCAGGCGTGGCGCAAGCTCCCGGTGGGCCTGCTGCCCTACGGCATCCAGAAGCGCATCGAGCTCGGGCGGGCACTGGCGATGGAGCCGGAGATCCTCCTGCTGGACGAACCCGTGGCCGGGATGAACCTCGAGGAGACCGAGGACACCGCGCGCTTCCTGCTCTCGATCCGACAGGAGTTCAAGACCCCCATGATCCTCGTCGAGCACGACATGAGCCTGGTGATGGACATCGCGGACCGCGTGCTGGCCATCGACTTCGGCGCCCCGCTGGCCCTCGGCACCCCTGCGGAGGTCCAGAGCCACCCGGCGGTGGTGGAGGCCTATCTGGGCGGCCAGGCCGCGGCGCCCGCGTCCGGAGGGGGGAGCTGATGAGCACCACCACTCTGGCCACTCGGGTCCGGGACAACGCCGCCGCCCACCCCGGGGACGTGGCACTGCGCAGGAAGTCCCGGGGTGTCTGGCAGCCGACCACCTGGGCGCAGTACTGGGACCAGATCCAGGACGTCGCGCACGCGCTGATCGCGCTCGGGATCGACACCCAGGACCGCGTCGCGATCCACAGCGAGAACCGCCCCGAGTGGCTGATCTGCGACATCGCGACAGTGGCCGTCCGGGGCGTCAGTGTGGGCGTCTATCCGACCAACCCGGCCGCCGAGGTCGGGTACCTGCTGGAGAACAGCCAGGTGAAGCTGCTGGTGGCCGAGGACCAGGAGCAGGTGGACAAGGCGCTGGCGGTCTCCGACCAGTGCCCCGACCTCGCGCACATCGTGTACCTGGAGCCGCGCGGGATCCGGGGACACTACGACGACGAGCGCCTCATCTACTGGGACGACTTCCTTGCACTCGGTCGCGAGCACCGTCAGAGGGACGACGGGGCGGTGAACCGGCGGATGGAGCAGGCACAGCCCGACGACCTGATCACCCTCGTCTACACCTCGGGATCGACCGGCCCGCCCAAGGGAGCCATGCTCACCACGTCCAACGTCGAGTTCGCGATCGACACCGTCATGACCCGCGGGGGGACGTCCGATCCGCCGCCGGGACCGTCCGACTACGTGCTCACCTACCTCCCGCTCTCGCACGTCGCCGAGCGCTTCTTCACCACCTGGATGAGCTGCGCGAGCCGGCTCCAGGTGACGTTTGCCGAGTCCATCGACACCGTCCCCCAGAACCTCCAGGAGGTGCAGCCCACCCTGGTGATGGGTGTTCCGCGGATCTGGGAGAAACTCCTGGCCTCGGCCCAGATTCGTCTGGAGGACGCCACCTGGCTCAAGCGGAAGTGGTCGGGCTTCTGGCTGGCGCGGGCCGAGCGGATCGGCGATGCCCTGGTCTCGAACGGCGGCCGGCACACCCCGGCCAGCCGCACGTGGTACGTGCTGGGGTGGATCTGCATGTACCGGGCGCTGCGGGTCCGGACGGGATTGCGGTACGCGCGCTACGCGGTCTCCGGAGCTGCGCCGATCGCCCCGGAGGTGCTCAAGTTCTTCATGGGGATCGGTGTACCGATGCACGAGCTCTACGGGATGACCGAGAACTCGGCGATCGCCACCACCAACAAGCCCGGACGGGTGAAGCTCGGAACCGTGGGTGAGCCCCACGAGGGCACCGAGCTGAAGATCGACGAGACCACGGGCGAGATCCTGGTCCGGAGCCCGGCGGTGTTCGCCGGGTACTGGCGCAACCCGGAGAAGACGGCCGAGACCATCGACGCCGAGGGCTGGCTCCACACCGGGGACGTGGGCGAATGGGTCGACGGGACCCACGTCACGATCACCGACCGGATGAAGGACATCATCATCACCGCCGGCGGCAAGAACGTGTCCCCGTCGGAGGTCGAGAACGCCCTCAAGGTGTCCCCCTACATCAAGGAGGCCCTCGTGATCGGCGACGGCCGCAGGTTCCTCACCGCGCTCATCGGGATCGAGCTCGACACTGTCGGCGACTGGGCCACCCGCAAACGGATCGCCTACACCACCTACCGCGACCTGACGGAGAAACCCGAGGTCCGCGAGCTGGTGCAGGGGGTCGTCGACACCGCCAACGAGAGGTTCAACGCCGTGGAGCAGGTCAAGGCGTTCGCACTGCTGCCCAAGGAACTCGATCACGACGAGGGCGAGCTGACCGCGACCCAGAAGGTCAAGCGCTCGGCGGTGACGGGGATGTTCGCGGACCTCGTCGACGAGCTGTACGAGGGGGCACGATGACCCAGTTCCTCAGTGCCCTGAGCGTCGGTCTGGGCTCGGGTGCCATCTACGCACTCGTCGCGATCGGCTTCGTCATGATCTTCAAGGCCACCGGCGTTATCAGCTTCGCGCAGCCCGCGTTCCTCATGTCCGGTGCGATCATCGTCAGCTTCCTCGCTCCGGTGATGGGCTTCTACGTCGGAGCGATCCTCGGGGTGGTCGCCATCGGCGTCGTGGCTCTGCTGGTCGAACGGACGGCGATCCGACCGATGATCGGCAAGGCGGTGTTCATCATCGCGATCATCACCGTGGGACTGGATATCGTCCTCCGCACGATCGCCGGCATGTTCCTGGGTTCTCAACCGCGGTCGGTCGGGGACCCGTGGGGAACCGACGTCTCGGTGATCGCCGGGGTCGTCGTCCAACACAGGCACGTGGCGGCGTTCGTCACCGCCACGGTGATCGTCATCGCCCTCCTGCTGTTCTTCCGGTATTCCTCGGTCGGCCTGGCGATGCGGGCGGTCGCCTCCGACCAGGAGGCCGCGATGGCCCAGGGGGTGAGCGCCAGCCTGATCTTCGCGCTGTCGTGGGCGATGGCCGGTGCGCTGGCCGCGATCGCGGGGATCTTCGCCGCGACCGGCGGTCCTATCGGCAACACCCTGTGGTTGGTGGGACTCATCGCACTGCCCGCGATCGTCATCGGCGGGTTCGACTCGATAGGTGGCGCGATCATCGGCGGCCTGACCATCGGTATCGCCCAGGCCGTCGTGTCGACCTATCACAACCAGT
Source organism: Dietzia sp. DQ11-44 (assembly GCF_014145205.1). Classification (NCBI taxonomy): domain Bacteria; kingdom Bacillati; phylum Actinomycetota; class Actinomycetes; order Mycobacteriales; family Dietziaceae; genus Dietzia; species Dietzia sp. DQ11-44. The sequence continues at coordinate 2,713 of NZ_JAALEC010000163.1, read as the reverse complement.
GGTTCCCGGAACTCACCACCAATCTCGGACCGCTGATGCCCTGGATCATCATGCTGGCGGTGCTTCTCGTCAGGCCACACGGACTGTTCGGCACCAAGGAGGTGGAACGGGTATGAGCCATCTCGTATCTTCAGCGGACCCATCCGATACCTCGAGCGGGTCCCGCGGGTCGGCCGGGTCCGCATCGGGATCCCCGACGTCGCAGTCGGGGGCCGGAGGTCGGACCGGTTTCTTCGGACGGCCCCGCGGTCGGCCGGAGCTGTACTCCAGTTACCGGCAGGAACAGGCGCTGTTCAACACGCGCGCCAAGGCGGTCGGCGCCGCGATACTCATCGGAATCGCGGTACTCCTGCCGTTCAACGTCAGCGACGACCTGTTGCGGATCCTCGGCCTGGGACTCGTTCTGGCCATCGGCGGTATCGGGCTCAACCTGATCACCGGCTACGCAGGTCAGATCTCCCTCGGCCACGCGTTCTTCGTCGGGGTCGGGGCGTACACCGCATCGGTGGTGGCCGGCGATCCCGAAGGGCGCGCACTGGGCCTGGGCATCACCTTCGTCCCGGTGTGGATCATCGCCGCGGGTGCGATGGCGGCGCTCTGCGGGGTGGTCGTCGCCCCCTTGGCCACCAGGCTGCGGGGTCTGTATCTCGCGGTGGTGACGCTGGGCCTCGTGTTCCTCGGCACCTACATCTTCACCGAGTGGTCGAGTGTCACCGGGGGGCCGGGAGTCGGTCGCGAAGCACCGCGCCCCGTCGTGTTCGGCAACGACCTCACCCTGGACAGTGCGTTCACCTCGGACCAGAAGCTGTACTGGTTCTTCCTCGCACTCCTCCTGATCGGGGCGCTCGCGGCCCGGAACATCGCCCGCTCGCGGATCGGGCGCGCCTTCGGGGCGATCCGCGATCGCGACATCGCGGCAGGTGTCATGGGCGTCGACCTGGCGCGCTACAAGCTCATCGCGTTCACGGTCTCGTCGTTCTACGCCGGCGTGTGCGGGTCACTGCTGTTCGTCGCGAACCGACACTTCGGGCCGGAGCAGTTCGGACTGATCATGTCGATCCAGTTCGTCGCCATCGTCTTCATCGGCGGGGCCGCGACCATCTCCGGGTCGATCATGGGCGCCCTGCTGATCGCGTCACTTCCCCGGATCTCGGCGGAGGTCGCCCACCTGTTCCCGTTCATCTCCACTGCACCCAACGCCAGCCCCAACATCTTCGAGGTCGAGGCGATTCTGTACGGCGGCCTCATCGTGGCGTTCCTGTTGTTCGAACCGCGCGGTCTGTACGGCGTGTGGCTGCGAATGCGGATGTATTGGAAGAGCTTCCCGTTCACCTACTGAACCCACCCACTGAACACCTGAGGAGAACACCATGAAGTCGAAGACACTACGCAGCGGGGTGGCCGGCCTGTCGGCGATCGCCCTGGTCCTGGCGGGCTGTGGCCGCGACGACGGCGGAGACACCGAGGTCGCCGGCGTCACCGAGGAACCGTGCCCACAGGCGATCGATGACTCGAAGGGCTGCATCTACCTGGGAGCGATCACCGACCTGACGGGACCGTTCTCACCGATCGGCGCCCCGATGATCGAGGGCTCCCAGGCCTACTGGCAGAACGTCAACGAGAACGGCGGCATCGGCGACTACGAGGTCGACATGGTGACCCACGTCCGGGACAACGCCTACAACGAGACCACCCACTCCCAGGAGTACCGGGAGATCAGGGACCAGGTCCTGATGTTGGCCCACTCGATGGGCACCGCCCACACCAACGGCATCCTCGACGACACCCGGCAGCAGAACATCGTCACGGTCCCCGCATCCCTGGGGTCGAACTGGCTGTTCGAGGAGGGCGTCATGGAGTTCGGCACCAGCTACTGTGCCGAGGCCATGAACATGGTGGACTACGCCGTCGACAACTTCGACGCGACGAGTGTCGGCGCGGTGCACTTCCCCGGTGACTACGGTGACGACGCCGCCAAGGGCGCGGAGATCGCCGCCGAGGAACGCGGTGTCGAGTTCACCCGGTACACCACGGCCCCCGGCGGGACCGACGAGCAGACCGCGGTGATCCAGCGGATCCTGGCCGATCAACCGGACGTCGTGGTCCTCTCCACCAGTGCGATCGAGACCGGCGCCATCGTGGGTGCCACCGTCGCGCAGGGGTTCGAGGGCCAGTTCATCGGTTCCACTCCCACGTGGAGCGCCGGTCTGATGGGAAGCCAGGCCGCGCCGGCACTCGAGGCGCGCTACCTGCACGCCGGAGCGGTGGCTCCGTGGGGCCACGACTCGGAAGGCCACATCGAGATGCGGGAGGTCGCCGAATCCATGGGGACCGAGCCCGATGACTGGTTCGTCCTGGGTTGGGGTGCCTCGTCGGTCATCCACGGACTCCTGGAGCAAGCGGTCGAGAACGATGAGCTCACCCGAAGCGGTCTCTACGAGTCGGTCGACTCGCTGACGGGGGTCGACACCGGTGGGATGTTCGCGGAGGGAGCCGGGGACTACTCGGGAGACGTCAACGAGAACGCGTCCCGCTCGAGCATCATCAACCGGATCGAGCCGGGCAGTCCCACGGGCCTCGTCCTGGAGGAGGAGTGGTACGAGGGACCCACGGCGGCCGACTTCGAGTACACGGAGGCGTGCTACCTGATGTGACCGCCCTGAGGTGATCCTCTCAGCGGATACCGGCCGCCCGTCGACCACTGTCGACGGGC
>NZ_JAALEC010000162.1:0-1913 GCF_014145205.1 Dietzia sp. DQ11-44 | reverse complement strand
TGCGCCGCGGCGTGGTGTGGCGACGCTGGCGCAGCGAGTTGTTCGCCGACGGCGAGGGCGGCGACCGCGGTGCCGGTGACCCTGGTGCCGGCGTCCCTGGTGCCGCCGGCCCCTCCCGGACCGACACCGACCTGCTGCCCGGCATCGCCTCCCTGTTCAACGGGGCGCTGTTCACCGCGGACTGCCTGGACCGTGTGGGCGTCCCGGACCTGCGGCTGTTCATCCGCGGTGACGAGGTGGAGATGCACCGGCGCCTGGTGCGCTCCCGACTGCCCTTCGGCACGTGTCTGACGACCGCGTACCTGCACCCGCAGGGGTCGGACGAGTTCAAACCGATCCTCGGCGGCCGCATGCACACCCAGTTCCCCGACGACCCGGTCAAGCGGCACTTCACCTACCGCAACCGCGGCTACGTGCTCACCCAGCCCGGCAACCGGCGCCTCATCCCGCAGGAGATCCTGCGCTTCGGCTGGTACTTCCTGGTCACCAGACGAGACCCGGCCGGCCTGCGCGAGTGGCTGCGTCTGCAGCGGTTGGGCGCGGGCGAGCGGTTCGACAAGCCATGACCGACTGGATCGCCCTGCAGTCCCGGGCCGCCGACCTGTACGACCGGGTCCTGCCGATGGTCACCGACTGGGACGCCGCCACCCCGTGCAGCGAGTGGACCGCCCGTGAGGTGCTGGCCCACGTCGTGGACGAGCAGATGTGGGTCCCGGGACTGTTGGCCGGAGGGACGGTCGACGAGGTGGCCGGGGACCTCGAGGAACCGCTCCGTCGGCTCACCGGGGCCAGCGGCCCCGACCTCGTGGCCTTCTGGCACACCCTGCGCGCGCCGGTGGCCGCCGCGTGGCGGGGAACCCCCACCGACGACGAGGTCCACCTCTCCTACGGTCGGGCGCCGATGGTGCACTATCTCGCGCAGCAGACCTTCGATCTGGCCGTCCACGCCTGGGACCTGTCGGTCTCCCAGGGGGTCGACCTGCCGTGGGGCGACGAACTCGAACGCGCCGTCCTCGACTTCGTCCGGACCGATCTCGCCGACGACCCGGCCCCCGAGCTGTTCTCCGCTCCGCTACCGGGCTTCGACGGAGAAGGGGTCCCGACCCGGCACGCCGCTCTCGCGCGTACCGGTCGGGACCCCTCCGCCTGGCCGGCGGCCTAGAGCTCTGGCCGACGGCCTACCCGGCCTCGCGGAGCGCCGCCATCGGGCACTTCTCGATGGCCTTGCGAGCCCTCTTCTGGAGTTCCTCGGGGACCTCCTCCACGAGCAGGCGCACCACCTCGTCGTCGTCGCCCAGGGCGAAGACCTTCGGGGCGAGGCCGACGCACACCGCCTGCCCCTCGCACCGGTCCGGGTCGATCGCGATCTTCATGGGAAACCTCCTGGTTGGAACACTGTGTACACGGGTGTCACGGCCTGTCGGTGTCAGCTCACCGGCACGAAGTCGACCTTGTCCCGGACGCCACAGTCCGGGCACTGCCAGTCGTCGGGGATCGCCGACCACGGCGTGCCGGGGGCGAAGCCCTCCCGCGGCTCACCCAGCGACTCGACGTAGTGGTGGCCACAGTTGGGGCAGGCATAGGTGCCGATCGGCGAGACGGCGCCGCGGACGGCGTCCACGTCGGGCTCGGGATCCAGGACGGCGGTCGCCGTGGCGGCCGGGGCGGAGGACCGGCTGGTCGCGGGGCTCGCGCCGGTGGCCGACGGGTCGCCGTAGCGGGCGAGGATCCGCTCCCGCTTGGACGGCTGGATGTTGGCCCTGGTGACGTCGCCGTCGTAGTGGTCGAGCACCCGGTGGTCCATGATCCGGCGCCAGATCGGCGGGAAGTAGGCCACCACGATGAGCGCGGCGTACCCGGCGGGGAGCTGCGGGGCGTCGTCGGTGGTGCGCAGGACCTGGTAGCGGCGCATC
>NZ_JAALEC010000161.1:0-6169 GCF_014145205.1 Dietzia sp. DQ11-44 | reverse complement strand
CGGCAGGCCGCGGGCGGAGTACCAGTCGCGGACCCCGTCGAGTTCCCGGAAGCTGGCCCACGGCAGCACCGGGACCGCCGAGTTCCCGCGATAGGACCAGTCGTCCCCGGCGCGGCAGAACCAGCCGTCCACCAGCTCGAACTCGGTACCCGGCCACGCCAACGCGCCCGCGTACTCGTGGGCCCGGACGTCGCGGGCCCGGACGGGTCGGGGCGGCAACACCTTGAGCACGGCGATGTCGGGGTCGGCGATCCGCACCTCCTCGCCCGACTCCCGGCGTACCACCAGAACGGGATCCAGCTCGACCACGTGCCCGATGACGTCGGTGTAGAGATGCGAACTCTGCCCGTCCTCCAGATGACGACGCACCACCACGCGCATCCCCACCTCCACGCGTCGGCCCGCGTTCCACCGGGACCGGTCCGCCAGACCCCGGTCCTGCTCAGCCATGGAGGTCGGTGGCCTCGTCGTCGTCGTCCTCCTCGTCGGCGAACGGATCGGGATCGGTGGTCGGGTCCCAGCTCAACCCGGGCACGCCCCAGCCCGCGTCGCGGATGTGCCTCTTGGCTGCCTTGCGGTTCCGGCCGATGAGTCCGTCCGTGTAGAGGACGCCGTCGAGGTGGCCCACCTCGTGCTGCAGGCACCGCGCGAACAGGCCGTAGCCCTCCACCGAGACCGGCTCGCCGTTCTCGTCGGTGCCGGTGACCCGGGCCCACCAGGCGCGTCCCCGCGGGAAGTTCACTCCGGGGACGGACAGGCACCCCTCGAGATCCTCCTCCGGGTCCGGCATGGTCTCCGGGATCTCGGAGGTCTCCAACACCGGATTGACCACGCAGCCGCGGCGGTTGATCCAGCCGCCACGGGCCTCGACGTCCTCGCGTGAGACGCCCTCGCCGTCCTCGGTGTCCAGGTCGGGGCAGTCGTAGACGAACACCCGCTTGCGTACACCCACCTGATTGGCGGCCAGCCCCACGCCGTTGGCGGCGTCCATGGTCTCGTAGAGGTCGCGGACGAGGTCGCGGATCTCCTCCGGGGACCCGGTGACGGGCTCGGTGGGGGCGTGGAGGGCGGGATCGCCGAGGATGACGATGGGCAGGACGGCCATGGCAGACGATCCTAGTGCGCCCGTGGCAGGGTGTCGGATCCGTGTGGTTCACTACGGGGGAATCACAACGGTGTGATCTCCATACCCGCACCGGAGCACCTGCACCGACACCACAGGAGGCGCGCGCATGGGTCGATCAGTTACTGCGGCACGCGGGCCGCAGGTCGCGGGCGGTACGCAGCCCGCGACCGAGCTGCATGCCGCCGATCCCGTCCTGTCCGACCGGGACCAGGCCATGCTCGAGTTCGAACGGCAGTGGTGGAAGTTCGCCGGTTCCAAGGAGGAGGCGATCCGGCAGAAGTTCGAGATGTCCGGCACGCGCTACTTCCAGATCCTCAACGACCTCATCGACCGCCCCGAGGCGCTGGCCGTGGACCCGCTCCTCGTCAAGCGTCTGCGTCGCATGCGGAGCAGCCGTCAGAAGGCACGCGCGGCGCGCAACCTGGGAATGCGACTCGACTGACCTACACTCACCGGCGTGAGCTCCCAGCCCGAAACCTCGCAGTATGATCCCTACGGCCCGGGCGCGCCCGGTGGCGACGCCGGGGTCGATCCCGACCTGGACGAGCCGACGGGCCCTCCTTATCGGGCCATCGCGATGGTCCTCCTCGCCGCAGTGGTCCTCGCGATCGGCATCGGACTCGTCCAGCTGTTCGGGGGTGACGACGAGACGCCGACCGCCACCGATCAGGACACCTCGCAGGTCGAGCAGTCCGAGCAGCCGGGGCAGGCCGTCGAACCGGGACAACCCGGGGACGCCCCCGCCGGCCAGGACCCGCAGGGTGCGCCCGACGGGCAGGCGGCCCCCGGTCAGCCCGTGCAGCCCCCCGAGCAGCCTCCGGCCGGCCAGCCCGGCGACGCGCCGGCCGTGACCGCGGTGCCCGTCCAGGTGTTCAACAACAGCAACGTCTCCGGACTCGCCGGCCGGACCGGGGAAGCCCTCCGGGAGTCCGGCTTCGCGGTCGGCGAGGTGGCCAACCTGCCCTCCAACCGGCCGGTGGTGTCCGAGTCGACCGTGTACTTCGGAACCGGTGCCGGTGAGCGGCAGGCCGCCGAGGCCGTAGCGGCCCAGCTGGGCATCCCCGCCGTGCCCCGGCCGGCCGATCTCGAGGTGGGCGCCCCCGGCGTGATCGTGATCGTCACCCAGGACCTCGACCGCTGACGGCTGAGGATATGATGAGCTCACGCACTCCGCCCGCCGGGACGCGTGCTCATCGCGACCTGCAGCTTTCCGAGATCGAAGGAGCCCTCATGGCCCCGCGTCAGACCGCCCGCCGCCTCATGGTCGCGGTTCCCGCATTCGCACTCGCGTTCGCCGTGACCGCGTGTTCCCCGCCCAACGAGCAGCCCGCGGATCCCGACGCCCCGTACACGCTGCCCACCTACACGGGCGAGGCCGGCTCGGAGGCGGAAGAGAACGCTGACGAGACCCAGGCCGAGGGTGTCGAGGGCGAGGGTGTTGAGGGCGAGGGCGCCGTCGAGGGCGAGGAGGACCTCCTCGTGGAGGTCCCGGTCGGGGAGCAGCCCGTCGAGGGGCAGGCCGATCCCGCCTCCCCGCCCGCGCAGCCCGCCCCCTGATCTCCAGGTAACCGGCCCCGCGCCGGCACGCCGGCCTACCGCCGGTACACCGACCCCGAGTCACCGAACGAGCCCCGCCCCCGCGAAGGGGAGCGGGGCTCGAGTCGTCGGCGCCCGGCCCGGAGCGGCTGTGCCCCTGATCGGCTGAGCCCCTGATCAGCTGTGCCCCTGATCGGCTGTGTCCCGGTCCCGGTGTGCAGGCGCCGGAGCGGATGGCGGGAGTCGGCCTGGCGGGCTCCGGTCAGGGCGTGTTCTTGCGGTTGGCCTCGCTCGCCTGGAACTTCTCCAGGACCGGGGCCTCGTGGGTGATGGTGCCGTCCTCGACGCTCTCGTGATACGCCAGGTTGCCCACGCGGTTGGCGATCACGGGGGCGGTGCACACGGCCACGATCCCGGCCAGCAGGAGCATTCCCAGGTCGATGTGCGGGAAGATCCGGACGCTGGCGCCGAACAGTACGAGCACCAGGCCCAGCACCTGTGGCTTGGCGGCCGGGTGCATCCGGCTCAGGGTGTCGCGGAAGCGCACCAGCCCGATGGCGCTGGCGAGGGTGAGCAGCGCACCGGCGAGGACGAACAGCGCGGAGACGATCTCCCGGGGGTCGTCGGTCATGTGAGGGCCTCCTTGTGGACGCCGGTGGAGTCGCTGACCCGGAACCGGGCCACGGACACCGATCCGAGGAAGGCGACCAGCGCCAACGCCACGAGGGCGGCCGCGGCGGTGGTGTCCTTGCTCCAGGCGATGTACACGCCGACCCCGCACTGCGCGATGGCGGCGAGCATGTCCAGGGAGATCAGCCGGTCGAGGGTGTTGGGTCCACCGATCAGCCGGATCATCGTGGTGAACAGTGCGAGCGTCAGGGCGACCACGGCCGCGCTCCACAGCAGCAGTGACAGGCTCATCGGTGCTCCTCGCTGTCTCGTACGGGCTCGGGTGGGCGGTCGCGGTCGTCAACGCGCTCGGGGCCGCTGGTCCCGTATTCCTCTGCGGGGGCGCAATAGTGCTGCGGGCTGGGTCGCCAGTCCTCGGGACGTTCGAACGCGCGCACGTATAACTGTTCCACGTGGGCGGTCTGGCGACGGAACCTCTCGACCGCCTCGGGACTCCCGGCGTCCAGGACGTGGACGTACACGTACCGCGCGACCGGGTCGACGCGCACGACGATGCCGCCGGGCATGAGGTTCAGGGTGTTGACGGCCAGGGCGAGGGTGAAGTCCGACTTGAGCTGCATCGGTGCCCTGAGCACGGCGGACCGGGGCGGAGCCTGCGGGCGCACGGACAGCCACGCCACGGTGATGGACGAGCGGACGAGGTAGTAGGCCACCACGACCACCAGCCATGCCGTGGACACGGGCCTGAGCAGGCCCTCCACGGGGACTCGGGGCAGCGGGAGCAGCACCATCACCACGATCGCGACGAGCACCCCGGCGACGATCGTGCCGACCTCGACCGGCCCCCACAGCATGACCCAGGCGACCGTCAGCCACAGCATCATGAACACGCGGGACCCGACGACCCGGGGGTCGAGACGGACCTTGAACCTGCGGGCCATGTCAGCGCACCCCCGTCACGGAGTCGACGTAGCGTTCGGGCGTGGAATCGATGGGGATGGTGTCCAGGTAGTCATGCCGCTCCATGAGGCTCTCGGCAGCACGGTCGGTGACCCCGAGCAGTGGGCCGGCGAAGACGGTCATCAACAAGGAGACCACGATGAGGGCCATGGTGGGGGCGAGCATGCTCAGTGGCATCCGGCCCACCTCCTCGCGCTCGTCGAACTCCACGTACTCGTCCGACGGCAGCAGGGCCAGCGGCTTGGCCAGGGCGACCGCTCCCTCGGGAGCGTCCGCGCGGGGGCGCCAGAACGCCTTGGACCACACGCGGACCACCACGTAGAGCGTCAGCAGGCTGGTGACCATGGCCCCGGCGATGAGCACCCACATGAGCGGACCGCCGACCTCCGCGCCGGCCTGGACCACCGCCAGCTTGCCGATGAAGCCGGAGAACGGCGGGATGCCGCCGAGGTTGAGGGCCGGGATGAGGAAGACGACGGCGAGGACGGGGCTGGCCACGGCGAGCGAACCCAGACGGCGGAGGGAGGACGACCCGGCCTGCCGTTCGATCAGTCCGACCACCAGGAACAGGGTGGTCTGGACGATGATGTGGTGGCCGACGTAGTAGATCGCCGCGCTCAACCCGTACCCGGTCGACAGGGCGATGCCGAAGATCATGTACCCGATGTGGCTGACGAGGGTGAACGACAGTATTCGTTTGATGTCCGACTGTGCGATCGCGCCGAGGATGCCGATGACCATCGTCAGCAGACCCGCCACCAGCAGGACGCCGTCCATGGACCCGCCGGGGAACACGAGGGTGTGGAAGCGGATGATCGCGTAGACGCCGACCTTGGTCAGCAGGCCCGCGAACACCGCCGTGACGGGGGCGGGCGCGGTGGGGTAGGAGTCGGGAAGCCAGGTCGAGAGGGGGAACACGGCGGCCTTGATGCCGAACGCCACCAGGAAGACGGCGAAGATCGTGTTCCGCAGCCCCTCCGGGACCTCGGCCATCCGGACGGACAGCTGGGCCAGGTTGAGCGTGCCCGCGGCCGAGTAGGTCAGCGCGATGCCCAGCAGGAACACCATCGACGACACCATCGACACGACGGTGTAGGAGACCCCCGCGCGGACTCGTTCCTGGCTGGCGCCGAGGGTGAGCAGGACGTAGGACGCGGCCAGCAGCATCTCGAACCCGACGAACAGGTTGAACAGGTCGCCGGCGATGAACGCCGCGTTCAGTCCCGCCGCGAGCGCCAGGTAGGTGGGGAGGAAGATCGAGGTCGGTTGGTCGCCGTCCCCGTCGCGGACGCCCTGCCCCACGGCGTAGATGATCACCGTCAGCAGCACGATGGCCGACACGCAGAGCATGAGGGCGCTGAGCCGGTCCGCCACCAGCGTGATCCCGACGGGTGCGTCCCAACCGCCCACCTGCACGGTGTGCACGCCGTGTTGGTCGGTGAGCACCAGCAGGATGCCGGCGATGACCAGCACCCCGGTGAGGGTGACGATGGTGATGATGTTCTGGACCCGGGGACGGCGGGAGACCACCAGGCACAACGCCGCGGCGAGCAGGGGGATCAGGACGACGGACGGGATGAGGTAGCCGAACAGTTCGGGGGAGATCACCGGCCACCCTCCTTTCCGTCGTCCGGGTTTCCGTCGTCGCGCCTCGTCCGCCTGCGGTCGCGCGAGGCGGCCGCGGCGCGGGCGCGGGCCTCCGCTTCGGCTTCCGCCTCGGCCTCCTCCAGGTCCTCGTCGTCGTAGTCGACGTGGTCTCCCAGCTCGGTGGGTTGACCGGTGGTGTGGTCGTCGGACAGGTCCCGGTCGGGTGCCGACCAGGCGTCGGTGGGCGAGCGCTTGGCGATCTTGGTGTCCTCGGCGTCGTCGGCGACCTCGTCGGCGGTGGTGAACTGGTAGGAGCGGTAGGCCAACGCC
>NZ_JAALEC010000160.1:0-8888 GCF_014145205.1 Dietzia sp. DQ11-44 | reverse complement strand
GTGAGTCTCCCGGATGCGGGCGGCATGACGTGCACGCCGTCGCCCCGGAGGGTGTCGACGTTGCGCCTCGTCGCCGGGTGCTCCCACATCTCGGTGTGCATCGCCGGCGCGAGCAGCACGGGGCACCGCGCGGTCAGAAGAGTGGAGGTGAGCAGGTCGTCCGCGCGCCCGGAGGCGACCCGCGCGAGCAGATCGGCCGTCGCGGGGGCGACCACGACGAGGTCCGCCCGCTGCCCGATGGCGACGTGGCGGACCGACGGCACGTCCGAGAACACCCCGGTGGAGACCGGGTTCCCCGACAGTGCCTCGAAGGTGGCGGACCCGACGAACCGCAGGGCCGCCTCGGTGGGGACCACGTCGACGTGGCACCCGGACTCCGTGAGGAGCCTGATCAGGCCACAGGCCTTATAGGCGGCGATTCCGCCGCCGACCCCGACGACGACGCGCGTGCGCCGCACGTCGCCCCCGGAGTGGGTCACTCTCCCTCGGCGCAGTCGAGCAGGTCGGAATGGAGCTCGCGCAGCGCGATCGTCAGCGGCTTCTCATGCAGACCGGGGTCGACCAGGGGACCGACGTACTCGAGGATGCCCTCCTCGATCTGGTTGTAGTACGAGTTGATCTGCCGGGCGCGCTTGGCGGCGAAGATCACCAGGGCGTACTTGGAGGACGCCCGCTCGAGGAGCTCGTCGATCGGGGGGTTGGTGATGCCGATCGGGGTGTCGTACAACGGGGCTGCCGCTGCGGCTTCGATGGTGGCCACTATGGGTTCTCCTCTGGGTACAGCCTGGGTGGTGCTCTGGCCTGGGGTGGTGCTCTCGCGTCGGATTCGGCGTCAGTCTTGGCCGACCAGCAATGATACCAACTCGTCGACCGCGACCTCGAGTTCGTCGTTGACGACGACCTCGTCGAACTCCCCGCGGGCGTCCATCTCGACCTTCGCCGTCTCGAGCCTGCGGGTGACGACCTCGTGCGGCTCGGTACCCCGGCCGCGGAGACGGAGCTCGAGTTCCTCCCACGACGGCGGGGACAGGAACACGGTACGTCCTTCGGGGATGGACTCACGGATCTGCCGGACGCCGGCGAGGTCGACCTCGATGAGGACCGGCCGGCCCTCCTCGAGGGCGCGGCGGACCGGGTCGGCCGGGGTGCCCGAGAGCTGGAGGCCCCGGTGGATCTCGGCCCACTCGAGCATCCGCCCCTGGTTGACGGCCTCGCGGAACTCCTCGGTGCTGACGAAGTGGTAGTCGCGCCCGTCGACCTCCCCGGGACGCGGGTCCCGGGTGGTCATGGAGACGCTGAAGTAGAGGTCCGGCACGCGGTCACGCAGCCGTGCCACGACGGTTGACTTGCCGACGGCGGAGGGGCCGGCCAAGACGATCAGCCGGCCCCTCTTCGCCGTCGCTTCCGGGGACGAGACCCCGGATGACGGTGTGTTCATGCGTCGATCAGTCGACCGTGAAGTCGAACCGCTCGAGCAGTGCGCGGCGCTGGCGGTCTCCGAGACCACGCAGGCGACGCGTCGGTGCGATCTCCAGCTCGGTCATGATCTCCTGAGCCTTGACCTTACCGACCTTGGGCAGGGCCTCGAGCAGCGCCGAGACCTTCATCTTGCCGAGGATCTCGTCGCTCTCGGCATCCTTGAGCACCTGCTTGAGGTCGGTGCCACCACGCTTCAGGCGCTCCTTGAGCTCAGCCCGGGCGCGACGGGCGGCAGCCGCCTTCTCCAGAGCAGCTGCACGCTGCTCATCGGTCAACTGGGGAAGGGCCACAATTCCTCCGTCTCGTTCGTGTGTGTCTCATGACTCACGCGGGTGTCCACCGTAGGACATCCACGTGTGGTGTGCGGTGACCGACCCCGGCGCGTCCGCGGGCTGCGGCTCGTGCCGGGAGCGGGCGCTCCCTCGTGCTCACCGTACCCGGGCGATTCCGCCCCCCCTCGCGGGAGACCGGCACGGCGTCGGGCCTGATGACCTCAGCAACAGTACGCGGCCGAATGGCCTCGTCGTCGCGCGGGGCCCGGCGTGGCACCCCGCCTGAACTGCGGATTGACGTGTGAGGTGAGGAGAAGACTAACGCCGGTCGCGTGCTCCCGCGAACCGAACCGCCCTAAATGGGGCGACCGGGTCACGGCGTCTGCTCCCGGCGACGTGGCCCCTGTGACGCCAGCCGTCCCGTGTGACGCCAGCACTCCGCCGGGGTGCCGGACCGCTCAGGCGGACCCGACGAAACGGTAGGTACGGGCCAGATCGCGGACCACCGCACGCATCGCCCCGACGTCCGGGCCCGACCGCAGGACGTGCCGGGAGACGTTGACGAGGGTGTGGGCCAACGCGGGCCCGGCGATCCTCCGGACGTCCGCGAGCGTCCCCCCCTGCTCCCCCACTCCCGGCATGAGGACCGGGCCGCGGAGACCGTCCAGTCGGGGCGGGTCGGCGACCGTCGCGCCCACGACGACACCGAACGGGCCCGGCGTGCAGGGCCCCGATGCGGCGTTCCGGTGGCCCACCTCGTCCACGACCGACTGCGCGACCGTTCCGGAGGGTCCGGTGGCAGCCTGCAGGCCCCCCGCCTCAGGGTTGGAGGTGCGGGCCAACACGAACAGCCCGCGGTTGTTCGCCGATGCGGTGTCGAAGGCGGCCTCGAGCGAGCCCACCCCCAGGTACGGGGACACGGTCAGGGCGTCGCAGGCCAGTGGTGAGTCCGCGGCCAACCAGGCCCGGGCGTACCCGGCCATGGTGGATCCGATGTCCCCTCGCTTGGCGTCCGCGATCGACAGCGCTCCCGACTCGGCGATCGACGTCAGGACCTCCTCGAGGACCGCGAAGCCCGCGGAACCGTGCTCCTCGAAGAACGCCACCTGGGGCTTGACCGCCGGCACGAGATCCCCGAACGCCTCCAGGGACCGGCGGGCGAACTCGCGGACCCCGGCGGCGTCCACTCCCAGCCCCCAGGACTCGAGGAGCGCCGGGTGGGGATCGATCCCCACGCAGAGGTTCCCGCGTGCGGAGACGGCGGACCGCAGCCGCGCACCGAACGGGTCTCGGGGTGCGCCCCCGGTCATCGGGCGGCGAACCCGCTGTGCAACTCCTGGAGGGGGCTCACCGTGACGTCACCGCGCCGGATGGCCTCGATGCCGTGCACCGCCGCCGTCGCGCCCTGGACGGTGGTGATACACGGGACCCTCCGGGTGATAGCGGCCGAGCGGATCTCGTGCCCGTCGGCGCGGGTCCCCCCGGTGGACGAGGCGATGTTGAGGATCAGGTCGACCTCGTCGGCGTTGATCCGGTCGACGATCGTCCGGACCGGGTCGCCCTGCTCATCGACCGGCCCTCCCCCGGCCTCGGTCAGCTTCGCCACGGTCTCGCACGCGATCCCGTAGCGCCGGAGCATGAGCGCGGTGCCCTCGGTGGCCAGGACCGTGAACCCGAGCGCTGCGAGGCGCTGTGCCGGGAACACCATGGACCGCTTGTCCCGGTTCGCGACCGAGACGAACACGGTCCCGGACGTCGGGAGGACGCCCTCGGCCGCGAGTTGGCCCTTGGCGAAGGCGACGGCGAAGTTGGGGCCGATGCCCATGACCTCACCGGTCGACTTCATCTCCGGGCTGAGCAGCGAGTCGACGGGGTTGCCCTCGGGGGTGCGGAAACGGTTGAACGGGAGGACCGCCTCCTTGACGGCGACCGGCGCGTCCGCCGGGAGCGAACCGCCGTCCCGGTCGGACGGGAGGAGCCCCTCGGCCTTGAGCTCGGCGATCGTCTCACCCATCATGATGCGGGCACACGCCTTGGCGAGGTGCACGCCGGTCGCCTTGGAGACGAACGGCACGGTGCGGCTGGCGCGGGGGTTCGCCTCGAGCACGTACAGGACGTCGTCCTTGATCGCGTACTGGACGTTCATCAGTCCCTTGACGCCGATGCCGAACGCCAGTGCCTCACTGGAGCGGCGGACGCGGTCGATGTCGTCCTGCCCCAGGGTGATGGGCGGGAGGGCGCACGCGGAGTCCCCGGAGTGGATGCCGGCCTCCTCGATGTGCTCCATGACGCCACCCAGGTAGACCTCGGTGCCGTCGCACAACACGTCGACGTCGATCTCGACCGCGTCGTCGAGGAAGCGGTCGACCAGGACCGGGCGGTCCGGGCTGATCTCGGTGGCGCGCTCGATGTACGACCGCAGCGACGACTCGTCGTACACGATCTCCATCCCCCGCCCGCCCAGCACGTACGAGGGTCGGACGAGCACGGGGTAGCCGATGCGCGCCGCGATCTCCGTGGCCTCCGTGGCGTTGATGGCCGTCCCGAACGCGGGTGCGGGCAGACCGGCCCTCACCAGGACCTCGCCGAACTCGCGCCGGTCCTCAGCGAGGTCGATGGCCGACGGGCTGGTCCCCACGATCGGGACGCCGGCCTCCTCCAGCTGTGCCGCCAGGCCGAGCGGGGTCTGGCCGCCGAGCTGGACGAGGACTCCAGCGACGGTTCCCGACCCGGACTCGGCGTGGTAGACCTCCATGACGTCCTCGAACGTCAGCGGCTCGAAGTACAGACGGTCCGCCGTGTCGTAGTCGGTCGAGACGGTCTCCGGGTTGCAGTTGACCATCACGGTCTCGTACCCGGCCTCGGACAACGTGAGCGCGGCGTGGACGCACGAGTAGTCGAACTCGATGCCCTGCCCGATCCGGTTGGGTCCGGAGCCCAGGATGATGACCTTCTCGCGCTCCGTCTGGGCGGCGACCTCGGACTCGGCCGCGGGGTCGAGTTCGTAGGTCGAGTAGTGGTACGGGGTCTTGGCCTCGAACTCCGCGGCGCAGGTGTCGACGGTCTTGTAGACGGGCCGCACGCCGAGCCGGTGACGCAGACGCCGGACGCCCTCGGCGCCCGCGAACTCGGGCCGCAGAGCCGCGATCTGGGCGTCGGACAGGCCGTTGTGCTTCGCGCGGCGCAGCAGCGCCTCGTCGACCACCGGTGCGTCGACGATCTCCTGACGGAGCTCGACCAGCGCGGCGACCTCCTCGAGGAACCACGGGTCGATCCCCGAGGCCTCGTGGACCTGTTCCACGGTCGCGCCGAGGCGGAGCGCCAACTCGACGTCGTACATCCGGCCCTCGGTCGGGCGCACGAGGTCCGCGAGGACGGCGTCGACGTCGGTCGACCGTCCGGGCGCGATCGTCTCGTCGGGCAGGGTCCAGAAGCCGGCCGCCTTGGTCTCCAGCGAGCGCATCACCTTGCCCAGTGCCTCGCGATAGTTGCGGCCCAGGCTCATCGCCTCGCCCACCGACTTCATGGTGGTGGTGAGCGTGTCGTCGGCACCCGGGAACTTCTCGAACGCGAAGCGGGGGGCCTTGACCACCACGTAGTCCAGGGTCGGTTCGAAGCACGCCGGGGTCTCGCCGGTGATGTCGTTGGTGATCTCGTCGAGCGAGTAGCCGATGGCGAGCCGGGCGGCGATCTTGGCGATGGGGAACCCGGTGGCCTTGGACGCCAGCGCCGAGGACCGTGAGACGCGTGGGTTCATCTCGATCACCACGAGGCGACCGTCGACGGGGTTGATGGCGAACTGGATGTTGCAACCGCCCGTGTCCACGCCGACTTCGCGGATGATCGCGATGCCGAGGTCGCGCATGTCCTGGTACTCGCGGTCCGTCAGCGTCATCGACGGGGCGACGGTGACCGAGTCGCCGGTGTGGACGCCCAGCGCGTCGACGTTCTCGATCGAGCACACCACCACGACGTTGTCCTTGTTGTCGCGCATGAGCTCCAGCTCATACTCCTTCCACCCGAGGATCGATTCCTCGATGAGGACGTTCGCGGTGGGCGAGGCGGACAACCCGCCGCCGGCGATCCGCTCGAGGTCCTCGGTGGTGTAGGCCAGGCCGGAGCCGAGCCCGCCCATGGTGAACGACGGCCGGACCACGACGGGCAGACCCAGTTCGGAGACGGTCGCGTGGACCTCGTCCATGGTGTGGCAGACGGCGCTGCGTGCCGAGTCGCCGCCGACGCTGGCGACGATGTCCTTGAAGGTCTGACGGTCCTCACCGCGGTTGATCGCGGGGATGTCGGCGCCGATCAGCTCCACGCCGTGCTTGGTCAGGATCCCCTGCGCGTCGAGTTGCATGGCGGCGTTGAGCGCCGTCTGGCCGCCCAGCGTGGCGAGGACGGCGTCGACGGGGTGTCCGTCCGCCGCCTCCTTGACGAAGATCTTGTCGATGTACTCGGGCGTGATCGGCTCGACGTAGGTGCTGTCGGCGAACTCGGGGTCGGTCATGATCGTGGCCGGGTTGGAGTTGACCAGCGTCACGCGCAGTCCCTCGGCGCGGAGCACCCGGCACGCCTGGGTGCCGGAGTAGTCGAACTCACAGGCCTGACCGATGACGATCGGGCCGGAACCGATCACGAGGACGTGGTTGATGTCTGTGCGGCGGGGCATCAGTTCGAGCCCTTTCTGGAGTCTGCGGAACCGTTGTCGGCGGCGTCACCGGTTGCTGAGTCGAGCAGGCTGACGAAGCGGTCGAAGAGGTCGGCGGCGTCACGGGGACCCGCCGCGGCCTCGGGGTGGTACTGGACGGAGAAGGCGGAACCGTCGGTGAGGGCGACCCCCTCGACGGTCCCGTCGTTCGCGCACACGTGCGTGACGGTGGCGGTACCCCAGGGTGTCTCCCAGGTCTCGGTCTCCGGGGCGCGGAGCGCGAACCCGTGGTTCTGGGAGGTGATGGCGACCCTCCCGGTCGCCTTCTCGACCACCGGGATGTTGATCCCGCGGTGGCCGAACCTCATCTTGTAGGTCTCGAGCCCGAGCGCCCTGCCCAGGATCTGGTTGCCGAAGCAGATCCCGAAGAACGGGATCCCCTGGCTCAGGACCTCTTTGGTCAGGTGCACGGCGGCGTCGGCGGTGGCCGGGTCCCCGGGGCCGTTGGACAGGAACACCCCGTCCACGTCGAGGTCGAGCACGTCCTGCAGGGTCGCGTCCGACGGGAGCACGTGGACCCGCACGCCGCGTGCGGTGAGCATGCGGGGGGTGTTGGTCTTGATGCCCAGGTCGAGCGCCGCCACGGAATGGCGTGCCCGCCCCTCGGGCTCCACGACGTAGGCGGTGTCGGTCGAGACGGCCTCGGCCAGTGACGCGCCGGCCATGGGTTCCTGGGCCCGGACGGTCGCGAGCATCGACTCGTCGTCCACCAGGTCCTCACCCGAGAAGATGCCGGCCTTCATCGCCCCGAGATCCCGGATGTGGCGGACGACCGCCCGGGTGTCCACCCCGGCGATCCCCACGATGCCCTGGGCGAGCATCTCGTCCTCGAGCGTGCGCTCGGACCGGTGGTTGGAGGCGCGGCGTGACAGGTCCCGGATCACCAGACCCGACACCCAGATCCGACCGCCGCCGTTCCGGCCGTCGAGCAGCGACTCACCGTCCTCGTCGTTCCACCCGGTGTTGCCGATCTGCGGAGCGGTGCTGACGACGATCTGCCGGTGGTAGGACGGGTCGGTGAGGGTCTCCTGGTACCCCGACATCCCCGTGGTGAAGACGGCCTCCCCGAGGGTGGTCCCGGTCGCCCCGAACGCCGTGCCGCGGTGGATGCGGCCGTCCTCGAGGACGAGGGCGGCGGGCGCGCGGCCCCCTGGTGCGACGGTGGTTCCGTTGTGCGGTGTCACTTGTTCTCCTCGGTGGTGGAGCGGGGGGTGTCCGGCCGGGTGGGCGGTGCGGCGTCGCCGCGCAGGGCCTCCCAGCGGGGGTACGAGTCCTTGTCGTCGGCCCGGAAGCCGGAGTCGATCAGGGTGGGGCCGTCGTGGCCGTCGACCTGCCATCGGGCGACGAGGATCCCGCCGCCGGGCACGGTCTTGTTGGCGAGGGCGGAGGCGCGTCGCACGTCCACCAGGTCGGCGCGGGGGATCCACACCGTGGCGTCGGCGAGGTCGAGCCGGAGTCCACCGGTGAACGCGGTGAGGGTGGCGGCCGAGCGGTGGCCGAGCGGTGCCCGGGCGATCCTCGCCTGCCAGTCACCCGCCACGGTGCTGCCGATGTACACGCCGGTCAGCGGTCCCAGCACCACGTCACCGGTCTCGGCGGGAACCTCCGGCAGCGTGTCGAAGAGGCCGGCCTGGGATCGGCTGCGATTTCGCCAGCCCCATGCCATCAACCCGAGCAGGCCGAGGAAGACGACGATCACGCCCACCAGGGTCCAGACGTCCTGTGTCATGCGAGTACCTCTCCGTCGCGGCTGGTCATGCGGCCCCGGTATACGGTGCCCACGACCCGGGCGGCGAACGTCATCCCCTGGTAGGGGGTGTTGGCGGACAGACTTGCGAGTTCCTCCCCGACGACGGTCCACGGGGAGTCGGGATCGACGACGGCGAGGTTGGCGGGCTCCCCGACCTCGATCGGGCGCCCCTGGTCGGTGAGACCGGCGATCTCGGCGGGCCGCGTGCTCATGACGCGGGCCAGATCGCGCCAGCTCATCTCCCCCGACTCGACCAGGAGGGCCGCCACGATGGGCAACGCCGTCTCCAACCCGAGCATGCCCGGGCGGGCGGCCGCGAACTCGCAGCACTTCTCCTGGGCGGCGTGGGGGGCGTGGTCGGTGGCGACGCAGTCGATCACCCCCGAGACGAGCGCGTCACGCAGGGCGAGGGTGTCGTGGGCTTCGCGCAGTGGCGGGTTGACCCGGTAGACCCCGTCGTACGTCTCGAGCCTCGTGTCGTCGAGGAGCAGGTGGTGGGGGGTGACCTCCGCGGTGATCGAGATCCCCTGCGCCTTCGCCCACTTCAGCAGCTCGACCGTGCCCGTGGTGGAGGCGTGGCAGATGTGGACCCGCGCGCCGGCGTCCCGGGCCAGGATCGCGTCGCGCGCCACGATGGACTCCTCCGCCGAGCGCGGCCAGCCGGTGAGTCCGAGGCGGA
>NZ_JAALEC010000015.1:0-6756 GCF_014145205.1 Dietzia sp. DQ11-44 | reverse complement strand
TCTCGGCGGTCCGGTGCCGTGGATCGCCGCCCTGGCGGTGGTGTGCGTGCTGCTCATCCCGCTCGCGCAGCGGCAACTGCGGTAGCCGGCCCGGCTGGCCCGCCCCGCCCCGGCCCGGCTGGGGCATCGAGAAGAGCGTTTCGCGCATTCGCACTCGAGAAACGTGTTCGGAATGCTCTTCTCGACGGGGTGGTGGGCTTCGACGGGGATAGGGGCTTCGACGGGGTGGTGGGGGCCGGGCTCAGCCCGAGTTCCGCAGCGCGGTGGCCAGGCCGTTCATCGTCAGCTGGATGCCCGTCCGCACGTCGGGGTCCCGGTCGCCCGCGCGGTAGCGCCGCAGCAACTCCACCTGCAGCACGTTGAGCGGCTCGAGATACGGGAACCGGTTCCGGACGGAGCGGGCGAGCGCCGGGTTGTCGTCCAACAGGGTCTCCTGCCCTGTCACGGCCAGCAGCATCTCGCGGGTGAGGTCGAACTCGTCGGAGATCACCCCGTGGATCCTCCTGCCCACCTCGGCGTCCGGGACCAGCTCGGCGTACCGGGCCGCCAGGCCCATGTCGGCCTTGGCCATGACCTGCGCCATGTTGGACAGCGTGGTGCGCAGGAACGGCCAGTCCCGGTAGAGGCGCCGCAGCGTGGCCAACCGTTCCTCGGCGTTCGTGCCCCCGGCGTTCGTACCCCCGGCGGCTGTGCTGTCACCATCGCCGGCATCCGCGTGACCGTCGGTCGCACTCCCGCCGGTCGCTTCCCCGCCGGTCGCATTCCCGCCGTCATCGATCCAGCGCTTGAGGGCGCTGCCCACGCCGAACCAGCCGGGCAGCATGACGCGGGACTGCGACCACGACAGCACCCAGGGGATGGCGCGCAGGTCGTCGACCGTCGAGGTCTGCTTGCGTGAGGTGGGGCGCGAGCCGATGTTGAGCTCGCCGATCTCGCTGAGCGGCGTGGAGGTGGTGAAGTACTCGATGAAGCCCGGGTCCTCGTGCACCAGCTCGGCGTAGGCCTCGCGGCCGAGCCGGGCGAGCGCGGCCATTACCGCGTAGGCCTGCTCCGCGTCGTCACCGAGACCCTCGACGTCGAGCAGCGAGACCTCGAGCGTGGCCGCCACCAGTGCCTCGAGGTTGCGGCGGGCGCGGACCGGCTCCGAGTACTTGGCGGAGATGATCTCCCCCTGTTCGGTGATCCGCAACGCGCCCTGCACCGCGCCCGGAGGCTGCGCGAGGATCGCGTCGTAGGAGTTGCCGCCTCCGCGACCCACGGCCCCGCCCCGGCCGTGGAAGAAGCGCAGGTGCACATCCGCACGGGCCGCCGCGTCGACGAGCGCGAGCTCGGCCTCGTAGAGCGACCAGTTGGCGGCGAGGTACCCGCCGTCCTTGTTGGAGTCCGAGTAGCCCAGCATGATCTCGAGCACGTCCTCCTGGGACCGCACCAGAGCGCGGAACTGGGGGAGTGCCAGGGCCGCGTCGAGCATCCGGGCCCCGCCGGCGAGGTCGTCGATGGTCTCCAGCAACGGGATGAGGCGCACGGTCGACCGGGGTTCGTCCGGGCTGCCGGAGAACAGTCCGACCTCCTTGAGGAGAACGGCGGGTTCGAGCAGGTCGGACACCGAGCCGCACATCGACACGATGTAGTGCGGCACCACGTCGGGTCCGAGTCCGGCGACCGCCTCCGCGGCGGCGCGCAGCACGCCCATCTCCTTGTCCGCGAACTCCGAGAGCTCCGCCCGGACGCCGAGCAGCGGTCGATCGTGGGAGAGCTCGCCGAGCAGGAGCTCGACGCGGGCGTCCTCGTCGAGCGCCGCGTAGTCCTCGGACACCCCGGCCAGCGCGAACAGCTCGGTGAGCAGGTCCTCGTGCGACTCCGAGTTCTGGCGCATGTCAAGGGACTGGAGGTGGAACCCGAACGAGTTGAGCGCCCACCGCAGGTCTCGCAGTCGCGGGGCGCGCAGCAGGTCGGACCCCACCGCGGAGAGCCCGGCGTCGATCGTCTCGAGGTCCGCCGCCATCTCCTCCGGGCCGGCGTACGGGTGGTCGTCGTCCAGGCCGATGAGCCGCCCCGCGGACAGCAGCACCGAGCGGGGCAGCGACGACCCGGTCGCGCGGGCGCGCGCGGCGAGCCGACGACGGACCACCCGGACCGCCTGGCGGAACGGCACGTCCTCCCGCGCCGGACTCCCCTCGACCTCGGTGTCCGTGAGGGAGTCGGCCAATGCGGCTATCCCGGAGTCGACCTCGACGATCCGGGCCGACATCGACAATTCACGCTCGAGCAGGCGCAACTGCTCGGCGTAGTGGCCGTGGAGCAACTCGGCCGCCCGGTCGGTGGCGAACCGCACCACCTCGCCGGTGACGTACGGGTTGCCGTCGCGGTCACCCCCGATCCACGAGCCGGGCCGCACGACGGCGCGGCCCTCGCACCCGAGGCGCTCGTCGATCTGGGCGTTGAGCGGAGGGATGACCTCGAGCAGGGTGGCCTCGTAGTACTGGAGCCCGGCCATCACCTCGTCCTCGATGTGGGGACGCTCGTTGCGGATGAGGGCGGTCTGCCACAGCGCGAGGACGAGCCGGCGCAGCTCGAGCTCGAGCTCGGCGAGCTCCGCCTCCGTCACGGGGTCCTGCTCCACCGAGCGCAGGCCGTCGCGACGGCCCATGAGGACGTGCACCCGGCGGGTGGCCTCGAACACCATCCGACGCCGGGTCTCCGTGGGGTGCGCGGTGAGGACCGGGGACACGCGGGCGGTCGCACGCACGGCCGCCAGTCGATCGTCGCCGTCCCCCTCCAGCAGGTCCGCCAACCGGGTCCACGTGACCTCCAGGTCACCGTCGGGCGGCGCCTCCCCGGCAGCCCGGTGCATCCGCCTGCGGCGCTCCTGGTGCAGGTCCTCCGCCACGTTGGCCAGCAGCGCGAACAGGGAGAACGCACGGATGACCGGAATGGCGTCGGCGGCGCTGATGTCCTTGAACAGGGCCGACACCTCGTCCCTGTCGGCCTCCGAGCGCCGGACCGCGAACGCCGTGCGGCGGGCCGTCTCGACGAGATCGAACACCCGGTCACCGGCGTGCTCACGGATCGTCTCACCGAGCAGGGAACCGAGGAACCGGACGTCGTCCCGCAGCGGGGCCACCGCCCGGGCGAGGGGATCGGTCCCCGAGTCGGTCGCGGGGTGATCCTGTGGGGTGTCAGCCATGGCCGCCAGGGTAGGCGGAGCATGTGACAGGCGGGTGAAACGTGGGATCGCGGGGGACCGGACGCCCGGCGGGCCGAACGGAGGTGGACCCCGGCCACGGAACAGGACGACACGGGGGACATCCCTGATGTACCGCGGCCCCGCGAGGCGCACACTGGAGGCATGACACAGCAGCCCGGATCCCCGCAGTACGGCGACCCCCGGTTCGGAGACCAGCCCGTGGCCGGGCCCGACGACCGCACCCCCGCCGCCCTCGCGCACGCGTCCAGCCTCATCGCCATGGCGCTGTCCGCCGGGTGGCTCTCCTTCGTGGGGCCACTCGTGATGTGGTTGATCTACAAGGACCGCAGCCCGTTCGTCCGACAGGCCGCCGCGGGGTCGTTCAACTTCAACGTCGGCCTGTGGATCATGAGCATCGTCGGGTGGATCTTCATCATTACCGTGATCGGCATCCCGATCGGCCTGGTGCTGTTGGCGGTCTCCTTCGTCCTCCAGATCGTCGGCCACCTGATCGGTACGGTGCGGGCCACCCGCGGCCGGATGATCAACTACCCGTTCCAGTTGCGCATCCTGAGCTGACGCCGCCGCTGCTCAGACCCCGGTCGGCTGCCGACCGTGGAGACTGTACTGCTCGAGCACCGAGTCGCGTAGCGCGCTGGTCAGCGGCCGGAACTCGTCGTCGTCGTCCCCTCCCACCAACGCGGCGCCGCCGCGCACGTAGACCTCACCGGGCCCGGTCCACGACTGCCGGCGCAGGTCGGGCTTGGCGATCTTCCGGGTCGCGGTGACCGGCATCGTCTCCATGATCCGCACGAAGCGCGGTGCCCACTTGGTCCCCATGTCGGGTTGGGTCCGGCAGAACTCGGAGAACGCGGCCGGGTCGAACGCCACGCCCGGCTCGAGCTGGATGGCCGCCATGACCTGGTCGCCCGTGCGGGGATCCGGCACGGGGTAGACGGCCACCACCAGGACGCCGGGGAAGCGGTCGAGGATCCGCTCGACCGGGCCGGCGGAGAAGTTCTCGCTGTCCACGCGGATCTTGTCCCCGGAGCGGCCGGCGAAGTAGAAGAACCCGTCGGCGTCCCGGTAGCCGAGGTCGCCGGAGTGGTAGACCTCGCCGATGTTGCGCTCGGCGGTGGCCTCCGGGTTGCGGTAGTACCCCTCGAACATGGCGGCGCCGGTGAGGTTGCAGATCTCCCCGATCGCCTCGTCGGCGTTGGCCAGGCCCCCGTCGGCGTCGAACTCGGCACGCGGGCACTCGCGGCCGTCCTCGTCGAGGATCGCGACGTCCATGTAGGCACCCGCGACGCCGAGCGCGTCCGGCGGGGTGTCCGAGGTGCGGCCGATCACGACCCCGCCCTCGCTGGAGCCGTACGACTCGCCCGGTTCGACGCCGAAGCGGCGGGCGAACTCGGCGCGGTCGTGGCTCGAGGCCTCGGTCCCGAAGACGGTGCGCAGGCGGGTCTGCTTCTCCTCCGGACGCTCGGGCTGGGCGAGGATGTAGGACAGCGAGCGGCCCACGTAGTTGACGTAGGTGGCGCCGAAACGCAGCACGTCGGGCAGGAACCCCGAGGCGGAGAACTTCCGACGCATCGCGAACGTGCACCCGACGAACGCGGCGGGGGCGAACGCGGCGAACATCGCGTTGCCGTGGAACATCGGCATCGCGCTGTAGGCGACGTCGTCCCTCACCAGGTTGCGGTAGTTGATCGTGCCGAGCATCGCGAGACGGCCGGTCGAGCACATGACGGCCTTGGGTGCGCCCGTGGAGCCCGAGGTGAACAGCAGCGCGAGCAGGGTGTGGGGGTCCCGGGCGGCGTCGTGGAGTCGGGGCTCCGCCCCGGCGTGTGCGGCCAGCAGGTCCTGCCACCCGGCCGAGTCCACGTCGTGCACGGCCACGACCCCTCCCGTCTCGTCGGCCAGGGTGAGGCCGTCGAGCAACCCGGCGCCGTGGGCGTCGGTGACGATCACGTCGCAGTCCACCCCGCGGATGTCCGAGGCCAGCTCGGCGCCCCGGCGGGTGGGGTTGACGCCGATGATCGTCACACCCGCCATGGAGGCCCCGGACAGGAGGAACAGGTACTCGGGGACGTTCTCCAGCAGGATGCCGACGTGCAGGTGGCGGAAACGCTCGGGACGGCCGGAGTACGCGTCGGCGTGCGTGGCGGACCAGTCGGACAGGATCGCGGCGCGGACCGCGCTCTCCGCCACGAACTCCCGCCACGTCCAGCTCGAGTCCTCGAAGAGGAGACCGGGATGGTCGTCGGTCGAGCGCTCGAGGAGGATCTCGCCGAAGGTCTCGTGACGCATGTCGTGGCCGGGGTTGAACCGAGGCGTGGTCATGAAGTTAAGTTAGCGCATTAGACGTCATCCGTCCGACGATGCGGAGTGCGATTCCCGGCGCGCGCGGACGCCACTCGCGCGACGATGGACACCCATCCCCCGCCCGGCAGGACTCCTTCCCCCGTGACCTCCCCTTCAGCGCACGCCCCCCGCCCACCGTGGGGCACCCGCATGCTCGGGCTCCAGCGGGAGGAACCCCCTCGACGGAAGCAGCGGGTCCAGCGGGTGCTCACCCGGATGCTGGTGATCACGCACGGGCTCGGGGTGGTGGGGGTCTGGATCGTGATCGGACTACTGCTGCCCCTCGAGCAGGTCATCTCCGGGCGGTTCAGCCCGGCGGCCCTGGTGGTGACCCCGGTGACCGCCCTGATCGGCATCGCCCTCGGGTCGTGGTGGCTCCTGAGGGTGGTGACCAACTGGATGAGGTGGGCCGAGGAGAGCCGGCCGCCGACCGCCGCCGAGCAGGCGCGGTGCCTGTCGGCGCCGCTCGGGATCACCCTGCGGACCGGGGCACTCTGGGCGGCGGGCGGGACGGTCGTCGCGGTGGCGTTCGCCCTCGAGGATGTCCAGGCCCTGTGGGTCGTCGCGGGCGCGATCGTGGTGATCGGGTCCCTGAGCTGTGGAACGGCCTACATCGTCGCCGAGATCGCGCTGCGGCCCCTCGCCGCGCTCGCCCTGGAGGCCGGGCCGACACTGCACTCCCCGGTCATCGGCGTGCGCGGACGGTTGCAGGCCTTCTGGGTGGTGAGCTCCGGTCTACCCCTCATCGGACTCGTTCTGCTCAGTGCCTACGCCGCGGCGAACAACCAATTCCCGGTCTCGCGGCTGGTGACCATCGTGGGGATCCTCGGCCTCGGGGCCCTCGCGGCCGGCTTCGCGGCGACCTGGCTGCTCGTCTCCGCCCTGCTCGCCCCGGTGTACTCCGTCCGCTGGGCCATGGAGGACCTCGCCGGTGGCGACCTCGACGCGCGCGTCGAGGTGTTCGACGGGACCGAGCTCGGGCAGCTGCAACGGGGGTTCAACCGGATGGCGGAGATGATCCGCGAGCGTCAGCGCCTGCGTGAGCTGTTCGTCCGCCACGTGGGCAGCCAGGTCGCCCAGGCCGCAGAGATCCAGGAGCCCCACCTCGGCGGCGACGCCACGTACGTCGGCGTGCTGTTCGTCGACCTGATCGGCTCCACCCGGCTCGCCTCCACGCGACCCGCCGGGGAGGTCGTCGAGACCCT
>NZ_JAALEC010000159.1:0-4713 GCF_014145205.1 Dietzia sp. DQ11-44 | reverse complement strand
CACCCGACCGTGCTCACCCGACCGTGGCGACCTTCCACGCCGAGTGGATCGCGCCGTGGATGTAGCCCACCTCTCCGGCGTCGCCGATCACCTCCACCTCGACGCCGGCCTCGCGCAGCTGGTCGGCCAGGGGCGCGGAGGCAGTGGTGCCGTCGGCATAGATCACCATGTCGGCCGGAGCCGAGGCGGCGTTGCCCTTGCGGTCGGTCCACTGCACGTCGGACTCGGTGATCCGGGTGACGGTGACCCGGCGGTGGATCGCCACCCCGTGCTCGCGCGCGTGGCGGACGGCGGTCCACCGGCGCGGCATGGCCAGGGGCAGTCCGAGCTGCTGACCGTCGTGCAGCAGGGTCACGCGCCGACCGCGCTCGGCCAAGAACTCGGCCAGTTCCAGTCCGACCAGCGAACCGCCGATCACCACCACGTCCTTGCCCATCGGGAGCGCGATCCTGGTCAGGCAACGAATCCACGCTGGTCGCTTGGTGATGCCCGACAGGCGGCCGAGCCTCCCGATCACCCGCAGCGCCAGCCCGGCCTCGTCGGCGGTGGCCGTGCCCAGCATGGTGGCCCGCAGCGAGTCGCCGGTGTGCACGTGCGGCAGGTCCCCGCCGGGGATCTGCGGCGCGGGCCGCACGGCCCCGGTGGCCACCACCACCCAGTCGGGCTGCAGGGAACGGAGGGAGTCCAGCGTCGCCTCGGTGTTCAGCCGGACGTCGATGCCCAGGCGATCGATCTCGGCGGCGAACCAGCGGATGAGCGGCTCGTTGTCCGGAGTCGTGAGGCTGGAGAACCACATCGTGCCGCCGAGCCGGTCGGACTTGTCCACCACCGTCACGCGGTGACCGCGTTCGGCCAACACGCGGGCGGCCTCCAGCCCGGCCGGACCCGCGCCCACCACCACGACGTGGGTTCGGGCCGGCGCCGGAGTCAGCGGCAGCAGCGTCTCGTTGCCCAACGCCGGATTGACCGCGCAGAAGGGGGTGTCGTCGAAGAAGTTCTCGGCCACGCACAAGTAGCAGTTGATGCACGGTCGCACCAGCTCGGGTGTGCCGGCGGCCAATTTGTTGGGCAGCTCCGGATCGGCGAGCAACTGCCGGCCCATGGCGGCGAAGTCCACCTTGTCGTCGTCGATCGCCTTCTCCGCGACCTCCGGCAGCATGCGGCCCACCGCGATCACCGGCACCGACACGGCCTGCCTGATGGCAGCCGCGTTGTCCAGGTACGCGCCGACGGTGTCCGGCAGGGGGCCGTCGGTGAAGTTGTCGAAGGGGTTGCGGCCCCACCCGGTCACATGGATGGCGTCGGCGCCCGCGCGCTCGAACATGCGTGAGGCCTCGATGGCCTCCTCGAGCGTCAACCCGCCGTCCTGGCCGTACTCCTCACCGGACACCCGCACCAACACCGCGAGCGTGTCCCCCACCCGCTCCTTGACCGCGGCGATGACCTCGCACGCGAGTCGCGCCCGGTTGGTCAGCGACCCGCCGTAGGAATCGGTGCGCTGGTTGTCGCGGCGGTTGAGGAACACCCCGAGGATGTAGCCGTGCGCCACGTGGATCTCGATCGCGTCCGCTCCGGACCGGGCGATGCGGTCGGCGGCATCGGCCCAGGTGGAGACGAGCCAGGCGATGTCCTCGCCGGTCATTTCCCGGTAGACCGTCTTCTTGCCACCGGTGGCGGCGCCCATCCTGCCGAGCTCGTCGGGGGTGCTGTCGGCCAACGCGGAGTAGTCGTAGTCGTAATCGGGCGCGCTGGGGGCGATCACCGGCCGGTCGTTCGCGATGTCCACCCGCGCGACCTTGCCGTGATGCGTGGACTGCACACACAATTTCGACCCCGCGGCGTGGACGGCGTCCGCCAGGGCCGTGAGCCCGGGGAGGAACCTGTCGTCCGAGAGCCCCGGTTCCTTCATTGACGCCGCGCCGTGCGGGAAGGCGACCGCGCACGCGCCGGTGATGATCAGCCCGGCACCGCCGGCGGCGCGGGCGACGTAGTGGTCGATCTCCCGCTGTTCGATCTCACCGTCCTCCGAGACGTTCATGTCCATGGCCGGCAGGACGATGCGGTTGGCCGTGGACATGGGGCCGATACGCCCGGGCGACAGGAGACGAGGGAAGGAGGTGAGGGTGGTCACCCTGAGGAGAATACGCGGGGGTTGACGGGTGTCAAGAACAGGTTCTAGTTGTCGCCGGGCGGGGCGACGCGCTCGTGACGCAGTGCGTCAGGAGCCCATGCCGAACCGGGCGGCGAGATACGGCAGCAGGCCCATGCACTCGGGCGTCAGGGCCAGACAGGACGCCTCACCCGGCCCGGGGCCGAAGAGATAGCGCAGCGGATTCTCGATCGAGCCAGAGGGAAACACGATGTCGCTCCTTACCAGTGCGGGTGCGGTGCCTTACACGCGAAATCGAACCCTACCGGTGACCCGTTACGCTGCGGCGGCCTTCACGCTGGCACGGGACGCGAGCTGTTACGGTGAGCGCACTCCACCGTCGGAAGAGCGCCTTATGATCCGTCGCATCCTCGCCCAGTGCACTGTCAGCGATATCGCCCGCGCCGAGCAGTGGTACTCCCTGTTGTTCGATCGCGCCCCCGACCTGCGGCCCATGCCCGGCCTCATCGAATGGCACCCGGGCGACACCTTCGGACTACAGGTGTGGTCCGAGCCCGAGCGCGCAGGCCACTCGACCGTCGTCCTCGACGAGACCGACCTCGACGCCGCCGCGGCCCGGCTGACCGCGAGCGGCATCGCCCACGATGGCCCGGTCCCGGGTGGCAGCGCACGGATCCTCCTGCTGAGCGATCCGGACGGGAACCGGGTCGTCATCACCGGGCAGTGACCCTTGGGCGCACTGGGAACCTGGTTCCTGGTGGCGGGCTAGGCTGACCGCTCGCTGACCTGCGATGCCCTGGACCGTCCGTGCAGGGCACCCCAGGTCAGCGGCGTCACGCCCGCCGCGCCCCGGCCCACCCCGGCCCGCGCACCAGGTAGCCGACCCGGTCCTTCCAGGTCTCGGATCGGAACACGTCTCGGGCGATCGCGATCCACTCGTGAGAGGCGATCCGCGCCGGGTTGAACGTATCGATGTTGGTGGTCAGCCCGTAGACGACCTTCTGCCCCTCGGGCTCGAAGGTGCCGAACAGGCGGTCCCACAGGATGAGGATGCTGCCGTGATTCCGGTCCAGGTACTCGCGGTTGCTGCCGTGGTGCACGCGGTGGTGGGCGGGCGAGTTGAACACCCGCTCGAACGGCCCGATCGACCGGATCACCTCGGTGTGGACCCAGAACTGGTAGATCAGGTTGATCGCGCGGGCGTCCTGCACGAGCGCCGGCCGCACCCCCAGCAGCGAGAGCAGCCCGTACGGCACGTAGATCGTCAACGCCTCGGCGACCGGCTGGCGCAGGGCGGTGGAGAGGTTGTAGCGCTCGCTGGAGTGGTGCACCACGTGCATGGCCCACAGCCAGCGGCTCTCGTGATCGAAGCGGTGGTTCCAGTAGTAGATGAAGTCCCACCCCAGGATCGCCACCGCGTAGGCGAGCGGCCCCGTGCCCAGATCCAACGGGGAGAGTCGGAAGAGCTTCTTGCCGGCCGTCTCCGCACTCCACAACGTCGAGACCGTCACCACCGCCGAGGCGAGCGACGTCACCGCCGACCCTCCGGTGATGCGTCGCAGCGCGGGCAGCACCTGGGCGGCCCCGGGGACGGGATCCGGGTCGGAGGTGAGGACCTCGTCGTCGTCGTTCCCCATCGCCCGGCCTGACAGGGACGTTTGGCTCGATAGGGGTGCTCGACTCGAAAGGGATGACGACACCCTCGACGGCAACGCGCCCGCCCTGAGCAGACCGGTGGCCCGGGTGCGCCGCACCACGTCTCCCACCGTCGCTGCGGCCGCCGCCGCGAGGGACAGGCCCATCAGCGCCTTGGCGTACCGGCCGGTGCGCGGGGTGACGGGGGCGAGCAGCGTGTCCGCCACGTACGGAGCCACCAGACTGCCCACGCCCATCGACAGGCTGGCCATGGTGTCGGCGAACTCGTAGTCGCCGGCCCGCTCCCCTTCCGCCGGATTGCGGGACTGCCATGCGTATTCGGCCGCCATCGCCGCGATGAAACCGGGGATGGCCAGGACCGTCAGATCAACCTTCACGCTCTGAGGATATGACGTGGGTCACTGTGGCGCGAGGGCGGGAGCCTCGGGTCGGGCCGACGTTCCCTGTTCCCCTTTCAAGATATAGCTGGTGGGGGTCTTGCCGCAAGACCCCGGTGGGGGCGCACACTAGCGCGATGCCACCCCTGCCGACCAGCATTTTCGCTCTCCCCGACCACCTTCGGAGCAAGGCCGATCCGGCCCTGATCGCCGCCGACGAACAGCAGTTCTCGGCGATCGCGGACTGCCTCGCGCAGCGGGTCGCCGACCTGTCGGCCCGCCTGGGCGCCCGTCGCCGCGACCCGGCCGGTACCGGCGCCCAGACCATCGACCGCGATGCGGACATCCGCCGCCTCGTCGCCGAACTCACCACCCTGCGGCCCTTCGGGTTGGACCTGTGCATCGGGCACGTCGCCTTCACCGGGGGCGCCGATCCGGTCTACGTGGGCCGCATCGGGCTGATCGACCCGACCGGCACCCCCCTGCTGGTGGACTGGCGCTCGCCGGCCGCCGAGCCGTTCTTCGCCGCGACGCTCCCCCGGCCGATGGGCGTGGCGTACCGGCGGAGGA
>NZ_JAALEC010000158.1:0-6182 GCF_014145205.1 Dietzia sp. DQ11-44 | reverse complement strand
CGGGCAGTTCGGCGGCCGTCATCGCGCACCTCCCCCTGCGGCGACGGCGGAGAGGTCGGCGCCCCGGACTCCGCGCGCCGGGTCGAAGACCGCGATCTCCGCGAGCGCGCCGACGACGGTGGCCACGTGATCGGCCACCAGTCGTGCACCGGTGTCGGGGTCGGCGCCGGTGGGGTCGCCGATCACCCCGGTGTCGGACAGGTCATCGGCCAGCCAGCCGAACTTCACGGGGCCGGTGAACCCGATGTGCTGACACCCGGCCACTCCGGTGGGGATCCTGGCCTCGGCCACGGACATGTCGACGAGGTCCGTGCGCAGGTGGAGCATCATCGACGTCTCGGCCCACCCGGCGTGGATCCCCATGCCGAGTTCGGTGGGGCCGGGGTTGGCCCGACCGGCGTACAGGAAGGTCCGCAGGCCGCTGCGCCGGCGCAGTTCCCGCAGCGCCACCTCCAGCAGGGCGGAGTTGCCGCCGTGGCAGTTGACAAAGAGCACGCGGCCGAACCCGCTGGCGCTCAGTGCGGATCCGAGCTCACGGACCTGGGACAGCAGGGTGTCCGCGGTGATCCACATCGCCCCGGGGAACGAGGAGTGCTCGTCGCTCTTGGTGTACCCGAGGGCGGGCATGAGCCAGGCGTCGACCCCTGCTTCGACGCCCGCCACCGCGCGGGCGGCCACCTCCTCGGCCACGATCAGGTCGGTGGCCAGGGGAAGGTGGGGGCCGTGGGGTTCGATCGCACCGGCGGGGATGACGGCGACGGGATCGCCCCGGCCCACCCGCGCGGCCTCGACGGTGCTCAGGTCCGCATAGCGCCGGGCGGGCCCGATCATTCCTCCCACCGCCCGGGATTGAGCAGGCCGTGGGGGTCGGTCCGGGCCGCCAACGCCCGCACCTCCTCGGTTCCGTGGTCCACCCGGTACTGGTGCGGGGAGTGCACCCTCACGCCCAGCTCCTCCAGGACGGGCACTCCCGCGTAGGCGGCCTCCGGGTCGGTGTAGTGACCGTTGAGCATGCCGAACATTCGGCCGTGGCCGGCCTCGAGGTGCAGGGTTCCGCCCGGATAGACGGCCTCGACCTCGTCCAACCGCTCCACCAGCGCGTCACCCTGGCATTCCATGTGGAACCACGTGTCCGGCTCCGCTTTCTGCAACCAGTGGGTGGGGTGATTGTAGGACAGGGTCGAGACCTTGATGGACTCGTTGACCCCCTTGCGCACCGCTTCCACCACTCCCCCGGCACCGGTGACCAGGGCGCTCACCTCGTCCACGACGGAGGCCTCGACGATCGCGCGCAGACTCGCGCGGCCGGGCGGGATGGCCTCGTCGGGCGGTAGGCACCCGGCCACGTGGGCGCCATCGGCCGAGCAGAGCCGCGGCGCAGGGTCGAGACGGTGGATGCGCGGGACCACGGAGAAGGCGTCGTGGTGATCGTCGAAGCTGGCGTAGAGGCAGCGCCAGTCCTGCAGGGGTTCGATCCTCACGGTGGCGCGGACGATGATCCCCGCGACCCCGTAGGTGTGCACGAACGGCTGGGCGTCCTCCCCGGTCAGGTGCACGATCTCGGCGTCGGGGTGGGCGTAGACCACGTCGAGCGCCTCGACGAACCCCTCGTGGTTGCGGCCGTGCACGATCGTTCCGGTCCCTGCGGACCCCCCGGCCAGGAAGCCCCCCAGCGTGGACTGCACGGTCGAGGGATACATCCACAGCTGGGAGTCGTCGCGTGCGAGCCGCTTCTCCAGGCTCATCATGCGGACGCCTGCCTCGGCGGTGACCGTCCCGGCCTCCGGGTCCACGTCGTCGATGCCCCTCAGGGCGGTCAGGTCCAGCACGAGACCACCGTGCAGCGGCACCACCTGCCCGTAGTTGCCGGTGCCCTTTCCCCGTGAGGTGATGGGGACCCCGCGGCGGACCGCCGCGCGGACGATCGGCGGGACCTGCTCGACACTCGTGGGCCGAACCACCACCTCGGGGCGGCCGATCGGCCACTGCGCACGCAGGATCGGGCTGAGATACGAGCCGTCCTGTGAGGCCTTGTCGAGGCTGCGGTCGTCGGTGAGGACGAGCTCCGGGCCGAGCAGGTCACTCAGATCCTCGACGAGTCCGGCCACGTCCGGGGCCGTGGGAGCCGTCGGCGACGCCGTCTGGGTCTCGCTCACTGGGGTGCCTTCCTGAATCGGGTGGTCACTGGGGGGATCAGTTCATCCCGATGGCCGGGTCGATGAACCGGTTGGTCGCGATGGTCTCCGGTGCAACGTCCTCGGCGATCGCGACGTCGGCGGCCTCGTAGATGCCCGTGACCATCCCGACGATGTCGGCCAGTCGTTCCTCGTCGAAGTTGCCGACCGTCGAGTCGGGACCGTTGCCGACGATCTCCCGGTCGAGCATGGCCTCGACGGCGAAGTCGGCCAGCTCGGAGCTGTAGACCCAGCCGGTGTTGAACTGCTCGACGGCGTCGACGATCACCGCGTTGGTGCGATCCGGGTCCGCGAAGTACTCGACCTCGGCCTGCTGCAGGACCGGAACGAGCATCTCCAGGCACGCGGAGTTGTCCTCGAGCTCGGCCGAGCGCACCGCCATCATGGACTTGTAGATCGGGTACCCGGTGTCGTGGAGCAGCTCGTAGGCCACGGGCTTACCCCACTCGGCGACCTCGTTCTCGTAGATGAACGGCTCGGCGCTGGCGTAACCCTGTTGCGCGACCGACCCGCCGGCCGCCACGAAGTTGGACGGCGACCCGTCGTAGCTGCCGTCGACCTGCTCGGGGTCCAGGATGCCCTCACCGGTGAGGTAGTCCATGTACGCGTTGCCCTCGAAGTACAGGACTCGGGTCCCCTCGTCCTTGAGGTCGGCGATCCGCGCCACGTCGGGGTAGGTCTCCGGGTCCCACATGATCATCTGCGGGTTGATGTCCAGCGGCGCGAACACCCCGATCGTCGGATTGTTGAGCGAGTTCTGCACGGCCTGGTCGGAGTCCACGTAGCCGAGCATGATGTCGGTGTCCTGGTACATCTGCGCGGTGACCTGCTGGAAACCGATTGCCGGGCCACCGGTGCGGATCTCCACGTCCACCCCGGTGTACTCCCCCGAGGCGAACAGCGGGCCCGAGACGGCCTTGGCGCCCGCGTCGATAGTGGGTTCCGGGCCCAGCAGCTCGTAGAGGTGTCCGTGCTCGGCCTCCGGGTTCCAGTCGGTCTGGACGACCACGGTGGCGGGGCAGCTCTCGCTGAGGTCGACGGCCCCGATCTCACCGCTGTATCCGGACGCCGCCTCGGCGGACTCGGAATCGGAACCACCACAGGCGGTCAGTGTGGCGGCTCCGAGGGTGCACAGGGCGGCCACGGAGAGCACGGTCCTGGTGGTGTGGGTGCGGCGCATCTGGGTCTCCTCCCGGGGGCCGGATCAGGCCTCCCGTATTGACGTGATCAATATCTATAGTGAAGCGGTGCTACGTTTCGGTTGTGTTGCCGGTCGGGCAGATGTGGGTTACGGCCGGGGCGAGACTCTCGCCATCACCGCTGGTCGTCGGCGTTGTACCACCGCCCCACCACCTTGCGGGAGAGTAACCCGAAGGCCAGGAACACGGCCACACCGAGCAGCGAGGCGAGCAGGATGGAGGCGAACAGTTCCGGCGACTGCAGCCGCGCCCGATAGGTGTCGATGAGGATGCCGATCCCCGGGTCCCCCTGCTTGAAGAAGAAGTCGCCGACGATCGCCCCGACCACGGAGAGCCCTGCGGCCACCCGCAGGCCCTCGAACAGCGCGGGCAGCGCCGCCGGTGCCTCGAGTTTGCGAAGCACGGTCAGTCGGCCGGCGTGGTGAAGCCGGAAGAGCCTCCGCAGACCCGGGTCCACGGACTTGAGGCCGAACAGGGTGTTCGACACGATCGGGAACAATGCGATCAGCACGCAGACGAACACCCGCGCGGTGAACCCGAAACCGAACCAGAAGCCGATCAGCGGCACCAGCGCGAGGATCGGGATGCACTGCAGCACCACGGCGTACGGGAACAGCGAGCGCTCCGCCCACGTCTCCTGACTCATCAGGATCGCCCACACCACCCCGATCACGAACGCGATCGCCAGGCCGGTCAGGGCGACGACCGTCGTGCGACCCAACGCCTCGAGCATGGCCGGAAAATTGGGCCCGAGGAACCCGTCGGTGATCACGACGTGCGGCGGGGGCAGCAGGAAACGGCGGGCGGGTTCGAGCACGACGTAGCTGACGAAGTACCAGAGGGCCAGGCAGGCGGCCAGGACGACCAGCGGGCCGCCGATCCGCACGAGCGCCCCGTCCGCGGAGATCCGGCGCCGCCGCCCGGTCTCCGCCGAGGTGGGCGCGGTTACCGTGGTCGCCCCGCCCGGGGCCGGGGTGTCGGACCCGGGGTCCGCGTCGGGCTCGGCCGAGGTGCTGCCGGCCGAGGTGCTGCCGGCAGCGGTGGTGGTGGTGGTGGTGGTGTTCATCAGTGTGCCTCCTCCAGAGCCCGGGAAACCTCGCCGACGAGGTTGATGTAGTCGGCCGAGTACCGGACCTCGGGGTCGCGGGGGACGTCGAAGGGGACGTCGATGGTGTGGACGATGCGGCCGGGACGCCCGGACATGACGACGACCCGGGTGGACAGGTACACGGCCTCGGCGACCGAGTGGGTGATGAACAGTCCGGCGAACCGTTTGGCCGCGAACAGCTCCAGGAGCTCGTCACCGAGTCGCTGCCGCGTGATCTCGTCGAGGGCCCCGAACGGCTCGTCGAACAGGAACAGCTCGGGCTCCAGCGTCAGCGACCGGGCCAGCGACACCCGCATCTTCATCCCGCCGGACAGTTCTCGCGGCAGGGAGTGCTCGAAGCCGGTCAGCCCCACGAGGTCGATCGCCTCCTGCGCCCGCTGCCGCCGCTCGGCCTTGCCGATCCCGTCGAGCTCGGCGAGCATCTCGACGTTCTGGGCGACGGTGCGCCACGGCAGCAGCGTGGCGTCCTGGAAGACGTACCCCACCCGGTCGGTGCCGGTCTGCATGTAGCCGTCGGTATGGGTCGCCAGGCCGGAGGCCAGCCCGAGCAGTGTGGACTTGCCGCACCCGGAGGGTCCCACCACGCTGACGAACTCTCCGGCCCCCACGCGGAGATCCACGCCCTCGAGCGCGCGGGTGCCGTTGGGGTAGGTGACCCCGACGTCGGAGAAACCGAGTATCTCGGTACCCGGCCGGAGGACGGGGCGGGCTGGGGTCGTCATGGTGCCTCCTGGAGATCGGGCGGGTGGGTCGAGGCCTGTGTGAGGGTCGAGGTCTGTGTGAGGAAGGGGTCGACGAGGACGGACGCCCTCGCGGACACCATGCGGCCCGCGCGAAGCACGATCCGGTCCACGGGCGCGTCGGCGATCACGTCGTCGAGCCCGCTCGCGCGCACGAGCAGCAGATCTGCGCGGCGGCCGGGAGCGGGACCGGCGGGCGGCAATCCCATGACGTCGCGGGCGCCGTCGGTGACCAGGTGCCATGCGGTGTCCATGTCGAGGTGGGCAGCGATGACCAGCAGCATCGCCGTCTCGATCGCGTCGGAGCGGCCGACCGGGTTGAACGGGTCGCGCACGTTGTCCGCACCCGCGCCCACGGTGACGCCGCCGTCCAGCAGTGCCCGCACGGGGGGCAGCCCGCGCGGCGTGGACGTGCATTCCGCCCGCCCCTGGAGGTAGAGGTTGGTGACGGGCAGTGTCACCACTCCCACACCCGCGCCGCTCAGCGCGGTGGCAGCGGCCGACTGACCGGACGCGTCCATCGTGCCGATCCGGCAGCAGTGACCGGCCGTCCGGATTCGGCCCGGTTCCCACGAGGCCACCCGGTCGGTGAAGGCCGTGAGCATGCCGTGGTCGCCGTCGAGGAACTCGTCGACGTGCAGGTCCACGCCCACCCCGAGCTCTTCGGCCAGGTCGATCAACCTGTGTGTCTCCGCGGCGGTGTCGGGGGCGATGTGCGGGGCGCCACCGATGAGGTCGGCCCCGGCCGCGATCGCGTCGCGGGCCCGCTCGGCGGGGTCCTCATCGCGGACCATCACCGCGATCTGCAGGTCCAGCACGTCCGCGAGCTCGTCGCGCACCCGGACCATGGCCCGGACTCCGCGGAGCGGGTCACCCTCGCTGTGCAGATCCACATGGGTGCGCACCGCCGTGGTGCCGCTGGCCACCAGTCTCCGCGCCG
>NZ_JAALEC010000157.1:0-3067 GCF_014145205.1 Dietzia sp. DQ11-44 | reverse complement strand
TCCGCCGGTCCGCCGGTCCGCCGCTCGGCGGGTCGGCGGACGTCCGGCGTCACCAGGAGGGGTCGCGGCCCGCCCACGCGAGCAGCCCGGCACGCGCGTCCCCGTCGGGACCCACGGGTCGAGCCGGGGCCAGCACCCCGAACGTGCGCATGAGGTCGACCACGTCCCGCCCGTTCTCGAGCACCCAGCCGGCGAGCGTCTCGGCCTCGTCGGAGTCCCATGATTGTCCGCGCAGGTCATGGGCGTGCACGAGGAGTTCGAAGACCCGCAGCGCCAGCAGGTCCCGGACGGGGATCTCCGCGAGCCGGTGGGCGACCAGCTCATCGGCGTCGGGGGCCGAGGCCAGCCGGTCACGAAGCCCGGCGGAGGTACGGGACAGCGCACCCACGGGGTCGTCGCCGGCATGGTCCGCTGTCCGGGTCCAACCGATCTCGGACTCCGGCAGGCGCGGGAAATAGGCCGCGTACCGCAGACCGCCTCCGAGGACGTGGTTGGCGCAGTCCCGGCGACTCCATCCGGGGCACGACCCGCAGTCGCCGTCGAGCCCGTCGGCGAGCGCCCGCCCGAACAGCTCGGTGGCGGCGTCGAGGACGGCCAGGTGGTCGTGGGGCAGCGGGTTCTCGGTCACGGGGGCTCCTCCGGAATGTCCGGACCCCACAGTAGGTTGATCGTGTCGTCGTGAACAGCACGTCGTGATCAGTCCGGTGGGGGTGCCCTCACGGGGCGCGCCCGCCCATCCCACAGACCCGCCCATCACAGAGAGAGGAACCCTCGCCACCATGAGCCCGCAGACCTCCGGCGCAGCCGAGACCCGGGAGTTCCAGGCAGAGACCCGGCAGCTGCTGGATCTGATGATCCACTCGATCTACTCCAACCCGGACACCTTCCTCCGAGAGGTCATCTCCAACTCCTCCGACGCCCTGGACAAGCTGCGACTGGCCGCTCTCCAGGATTCCTCGCTGGGGGTCGACACCTCGGACCTGCACATCGAGTTGATCCCCGACGAGCAGGCACGGACGCTGACGATCCGCGACAACGGCATCGGGATGTCCCGCGACGAGGTGGTCGACCTCATCGGCACGCTCGCCAAGTCGGGCACCGGTCAGATGCGCGAGGCCCTCGCCGCGGCCCGCGCGGCTCAGGAGTCGGGCGAGGCCAGTGAGCAGGTCACCGCGGACCTCATCGGCCAGTTCGGCATCGGCTTCTACTCCACGTTCATGGTCGCCGACGCGGTCACGTTGGTCACGCGCAAGGCCGGCGAGGCCACGGGTACGCGCTGGACCTCGGGCGGCGAGGGCACCTACACGATCGAGGAGGCACCGGACGCCCCGCAGGGCACCTCGGTGATCCTGCAGCTCAAGCCGGCCGGTGGGGACGCGGCGCTGCCCGACTACGCCGCGGAGTCCACGCTGCGCCGGGTCGTGCGCACCTACTCGGACTTCATCGCCTGGCCGATCCGGATGGAGGTCGAGAGGCCGGCACCGGAGCCGACGGGGGACGACGACGAGGGGAACGACCCCGCCGCGGAGAACACCCTCACCGAGACCGTGACCCTCAACTCCCAGAAGGCGCTGTGGACGCGGCCCCGCTCCGAGGTGACCGACGAGGAGTACTCGGAGTTCTACCGTCACGTCTCCCACGCCTGGGACGAGCCGCTGGAGACCATCACCCTCAAGGCCGAGGGGACGTTCGAGTACCAGGCGCTGCTCTTCCTGCCCACGCAGGTGCCGTTCGACCTCTTCTCCCCGGATACCAAGCGCGGCGTCCAGCTCTACGTCCGCAGAGTCTTCATCATGGACGACTGCGAGGAGCTGGTGCCGCCGTTCCTGCGCTTCGTCAAGGGCATCGTCGACGCCCAGGACCTCTCGCTCAACGTCTCGCGCGAGATCCTGCAGCAGGACCGCCAGATCCGAGCGATCCGCAAGCGCCTGGTCAAGCGGGTCCTGCAGACGATCGAGCAGATCAGGACCGACCGTCCGGAGGAGTTCCGCTCGTTCTGGAAGAACTTCGGAGCGGTTCTCAAGGAGGGCCTGATCTCCGACGTCGACGCCCGGGAGCAGCTCCTCGCCGTGAGCACCTTCGCGTCCACTCGTGCAGCCTCCGACGAGGCCACCGGGGGCGACGACGACGAGGTGGGCACCACCATCGCCGAGTACGTCTCCCGCATGGCCGAGGGGCAGGAGGAGATCTACTACCTCACCGGCACGTCCCGCGCGGCGGTGGAGAACTCCCCGCACCTGGAGGCCTTCCGGGCGCGGGGCGTCGAGGTGTTGGTGCTCACCGACCCGGTCGACGAGGTGTGGGTGGACGCGGTCGGCGAGGTCGACGGCAGACGCCTGCGCTCGGTGGCCAAGGGCGACGTGGACCTGTCCGGTATCGGCTCCCCGGTCGAGGAGGAGAAGGGCCAGGCGGATTCCGCGGAGTTCACCGGCCTGCTCGAGTGGCTGGGCGAGGAGCTGTCCGACGAGGTCAAGCAGGTGCGGTTGTCGCAGCGGCTCACCGAGTCCGCGGCCTGCATGGTGGGCGACGAGTTCGACATGACCCCGCAGCTCGAGGCGATGTACCGGGCCTCGGGCATGGAGCTGCCCGCGAGCAAGAGGATCCTGGAGCTCAACCCCTCGCATCCCTTGGTCGAGCGGTTGCGCTCTCAGTACTCCGAGGATCCGTCGGCCCCGGGCCTCGCCGACACGGCGCGGTTGCTCTCGGGCGCGGCCGTCCTGGCCGAGGGGGGCACGCTCGCCGACCCCGCCGCCTTCGCCAAGCTGCTGGTCGACCGGATCTGACGCCGGACGTCCCCTCGCCGCCCCGCGGGCACCCGTTCCCGGCCCGCGGGGCGGTGGCGCTCGGTGCGCAGTCCTCAGTTCGCGGTCGAGCGGGCAGGTGGGGCGGCGATCCCGCTTCCGCCCCAGTAGCCGCAGGGTACCCCGATCAGCACGCCCAGTGCGGTCTCGACCGGGGTGTGGTGGCTGATCCGGACCCGTGCCCACGCCACGGGTGGCACCAGAACGAGCAGCCGCCAGTATCCGGGCGAGATCTGACGGGCCAGCACCGAGACGACACCGGCGAA
>NZ_JAALEC010000156.1:0-6359 GCF_014145205.1 Dietzia sp. DQ11-44 | reverse complement strand
GCCCGGGTCCCGGAGGGGTCTGCGGAAATGGGATGAGAATAGTCCTCGGAGTCAATCCCTGGACCCCTGACAGGAACACGTTCTAGTCTGGGGTCATGAGCGCACCCACACCCACCATTCCCACCGAGACCGGAGTCCTGAACAACCGGACCGGGGAGTACGTGACCAGCGTCTACCGGATCGCCGAGGCCGAGCCGGACCGCGTCGCGGTGATCGAGGCCTCCGGTCGCCGGGTGACCTTCGGCGAACTCGTGGACGCGGCGCACGGCCACGCGCGGGGCCTGCGCGCGCTGGGGCTGGGGGCCGGGGACGGGATCGTCCTGATGGCGCCGAACAGTATCGGGTTCCTCGAGGTCTACTTCGCCGCCCTCGAGATCGGTCTCTACGTGGCCCCCGCCAACTGGCACCTGACCGGGCCCGAGGTGGCCTACATCCTGGAGAACTCGGGCTCGACGGTGTTCGTGGCCGACGAGAGGTTCGCCGACGTGGCCACCACCGCCGCGGCCGAGGCCGGACTCGACCCCGCCCGCTGCTACGCGATCGGCGACGTACCGGGGTTCCGGCCGCTCTCCGAGCTCGCCGT
This sequence comes from Dietzia sp. DQ11-44, assembly GCF_014145205.1. Lineage (NCBI taxonomy): Bacteria > Bacillati > Actinomycetota > Actinomycetes > Mycobacteriales > Dietziaceae > Dietzia > Dietzia sp. DQ11-44. Next base: position 5,776 of record NZ_JAALEC010000156.1, on the reverse strand, counting down.
CCCGGCCGAGGGGGAGGACCCCTTGCCGTCGGGCCGCACCCTCGGCGCCCCGATGCTCTACACCTCGGGCACCACCGGTCGCCCCAAGGGCGTGCGCAGGCCTCTGACCGGCGCCTCTCCCGACCAGGTGACGGTTCCCAACTATTTCTTCTTCGCCGGCTTCGGCATCCAGGGCGCGGACAACGTGCACATTTGCGGCTCACCGCTCTACCACACGGCCGTCCTCAACTTCGTCGCCATCTCGCTCAACCTGGGCCAGACGGTGGTGCTCATGGACAAGTGGGCCCCGGAGGAGATGCTGCGTCTCATCGACGCCCACGGGGTGACCCAGTCCCACATGGTCCCGACCCAGTTCTCGCGCCTGCTCGAACTGCCGGAGGAGGTGCGCGCGAAGTACGACGTGTCGAGCCTCCGGACGATCGTCCACGGCGCCGCCCCGTGTCCGAAGCACGTCAAGCAGGCGATGTTGGACTGGTGGGGACCCGTCCTCACCGAGTACTACGCCGGCACCGAGGGCGGTGGCTGCACCATCACGGGCGAGGAGTGGCTGCGCAAGCCGGGGAGCGTGGGCCGGCCGTGGAAGACCACCACCCTGAAGATCCTCGACGACGACGGCAACGAACTCCCCGCCGGCGAGACGGGCAACGTCTACCTCCAGATGCACGGGTCCAGGTTCGAATACCACCAGGATGCGGAGAAGACCGCGAAGACCTACGTCGGCGAGCTGTTCACCATGGGCGACATCGGCTACGTGGACTCCGACGGCTATCTGTTCCTGTGCGACCGCAAGAACGACATGATCATCTCCGGCGGTGTGAACATCTACCCGGCCGAGATCGAGTCGGAGATGACCCGCCACGACGCCGTCCGCGACGCGGCGGTGTTCGGCATCCCGCACCCCGACTGGGGCGAGGAGGTCAAGGCCGTGGTCGAGCTGGCCGAGGGTTACGTCGAGTCCGACGAGCTCAAGACGCAGATCCTCGACGACCTCTCCGGCCGACTGGCCAAGTTCAAGATGCCGCGGTCGATCGACGTGGTGGAGGAGCTGCCCCGGCAGGCCAACGGCAAGTTGGTCAAGCGCAAGCTCAAGGATCCGTACTGGGCGGACGCCCGGTGAGCCGTATCGGGCGGACGCCCGCCGGCCCGGTTACCCACCGGCTACCGGGGCCGCTCACTACCCTGGACGCATGACCAGTACCCCGACCGCCCGTGATCTCACGCTCGCCCAGATCCTCGAGCGGCAGCAGCAGGCGTTCCTCGCCGACCCGCAGCCAGAGGCCGGGATACGGCGCGATCGGATCCAGCGGCTCAAGCACCTCGTCCTGGACAACGCGGCCGAGTTCACCGAGGCGATCCGCGAGGACTACGGGTGCCGACCCGAGACGCTCTCCACGATCACCGACATCGCGTCATCGATCCCGGACCTGGATCATCAGCGCGGCCACCTCGCCAGGTGGATGAGGCCGAAGCGGGTCTCCCGAGCCCTCGACGCGGTGGGGTTCACCCAGCAGGTCCGCCACGACCCCAAGGGCGTCGTCGGGATCATCGGCCCCTGGAACTTCCCCCTGTATCTGACGATCGTCCCGGCCGGGTCGGCGCTCGCCGCGGGCAACCGGGTCATGATCCGGCCGTCGTCGGTCACCGCCCACACGACCGAGGTGCTCTGCCGTCGGGCGCCCGAGTACTTCGCCGTCGACGAGTTGGCCGTCGCGGGGCCCGAACACGGCCGCGGTTCGGACTTCTCCCGACTGCCCTTCGACCACCTGTTCTTCACCGGCTCCCCTGGTGTCGGCAGGTCCGTCGCCAGGGACGCCGCCGCCAACCTCACCCCGGTCACCCTCGAACTGGGCGGCAAGAACCCCGTCGTGGTGGACACCAGCGCCGACCTCGACCGAGCCGCGCGGGGCATCGCGGCATCCCGCATGATCAACGGCGGCCAGGTGTGCATGTGCCCGGACTACGTCTTCGTCCCCCGGGCGGAGGTGGACAGGTTCTGCGACACCGTCCTGGACGAGTGGCGCAGGACCCTGCCGGCGATCGTGGGCAACCCCGAGTACACCGCGATCGTCAACACGTCCAACTACGAGCGCGTCGTCGGCCTGATCGACGACGCCGTGGCCAAGGGTGCCGTCAGGCGCGACGCCGCCCCGGCGGGGGAGCGGTTGCCGGACGCGGGTGTCCGGAAGATCGCACCCACCCTTCTCACCGGTGTGACGCCCGAGATGGAGATCGACTCGGACGAGGTGTTCGGGCCCGTACTCACGGTCTTCGGATACCGGAGCCTCGACGAGGCGGTCCGCTACATCAACGAGCGGCCCAGCCCGCTGGTCCTGTACTGGTACGGCCAGAAGAACAGCCGCTTCGACACCGTGGCCGACCGCACCCGCTCGGGAAACATCTACGGCAACGACTTCGGCATCGGGATGGCCTCCCCGGCCGTCCCCTTCGGCGGGGTCGGCGATTCGGGGATGGGCGGCTACCACGGGCACTACGGATTCCGGACGTTCACCCACGAGCGCGCCGTCGCGATGCACTCTTACGACGTCAACGTCTCCCGGGTGCTCGCGCCCCCGTTCACCGCGGGCAAGAAGAGGCTGGCCTCGGGGTACCTCGGGGTGATGAAGGCCCGGACCCGGCTGGGGCTCTAGTCGGGTCCGGGCGCCCGGTCACTCCCCGCGGAACTCGGGCTTGCGCTTCTCCGCGAACGCGCGAGGGCCCTCCTTGGCATCGGCAGAGGCGAAGACCCGCCCGCCCACCTCGGCGTCGACGCGGAAGGCCTCCTCCTCGTGCATGCCCTCGGTGCGCCGGATGGTCTCGATCATCCCCTGCACCGCGAGGGGCCCGTTCGCGGCGATGAGCCCGGCGATCTCCAGGGCCTTGTCCAGGGCGGTGCCGTCCTCGACCACGTGGCCGATCAGCCCGAACCGCTCCGCCTCCTCGGCGGTGAGATGGCGGCCCGTCATGAGGACCTCCATCGCGACGGTGTAGGGGATCTGACGCACGAGCCGCACCGCGGAGCCGCCGAGGGGGTACAGGCCCCAGCGGGCCTCGGAGACGCCGAACCTGGCGGAGCGCCCGGCGACCCGGATGTCGGTGCCCTGCAGGATCTCGGTCCCGCCGGCGATCGCCGGGCCCTCGACCGCGGCGATGAGCGGCTTGCTCAGCCGGCGCCCCTTGAGCAGCGCGGGCAGACTGGTCAGGTCCCAGCCCCCACCCGCGAACTTGTCGCCCGGCGCGTCCTTGTTCATCGCCTTGAGATCCGCACCCGCGCAGAAGTACCCGCCCGCGCCGGTCAGGATGCACGCGCGGATGTCCGGGTCGGAGTCCACCAGATCCCACGCCGCCTCCATGCCGCGCATCATCGGCCCGGACAGCGCGTTGCGCGCCTCGGGGCGGTTCATGGTCACCACCAGGACGTGTCCACGCCGCTCGGTGAGCAGGTGCTGGTCCTCGGGCGTCTCGACGCGGGTCATCGGGCCTCCAAAAATTAGTTACACGGGTCCACGGCTTTCGCCCACGGCCGACGGTAACACGTTCTACTTTGGGTGTATGGCGTACACCATCGGAGATCTCGTCGAGCATAGTGTCGATCGCGTTCCGGACCGGGTCGTCCTGGTCCAGGAGGGTCGGTCGTTCACCTTCAGGGAACTGGAGGAACGGGCCAACAGGCTCGCCCACCACCTCCGGTCCGTCGGTGTCGGACCCGACGACAAGGTGGCGGTGTACAGCCGCAACACCATCGAGGCGGTCGAGGCGATGGTCGCGATCTTCAAGATCCGCGCCGTGATGGTCAACGTCAACTACCGGTACGTCCCGGCCGAGCTCGAGTACCTGCTCGACAACTCCGACTCCGTCGTGGTGTTCCACGAGCGGCGCTATTCGGACGTCCTCGCCCGGGCCCTGCCCAACACGCCGGGGGTCCGGCACTGCCTGGTCATCGAGGACGGCACCGACACCCCTGACCCGCAGACGCCCGACGGGGTCTCCGTCGCCCACTACGACGACGCGCTGGCGGCGCAGTCGCCGGAGCGCGACTTCGACGAACGCTCGAACGACGACATCTACATGCTCTACACCGGCGGCACCACGGGCTCCCCCAAGGGAGTGATGTGGCGTCAGGAGGACGTGTTCATGGTCCTCGGCGGCGGCATCGACTTCCTCACCGGTGAGAAGGTCGCGGACGAGTGGGAGCTGGCGAACAAGGCGGTCGACGGTGGCGTCCTGGTCCGCGCCGCCCTGCCCCCGCTCATCCACGGCGGTGCCCAGTGGGCGATCCTCATGGCGCTGTTCGCCGGCCACACCAGCGTGCTCATCCCGGAGTTCGACGCCGAGACCGTCTGGCGGACCGTGACCGAGCACAAGATCAATCTCCTGTTCATCACGGGAGACGCCATGGCGCGTCCCCTGATCGAGGCATGGGACGCGGAGAAGTACGACTCGTCGTCGTTGTTCTACATAGGGTCCTCCGCGGCCCTGTTCTCGCCCTCGGTCAAGGACCAGTTCATCGAGGCGTTCCCGAACGTCATGCTCTCGGACTCGATCGGGTCCTCCGAGACCGGCTTCTCCGGGATCGCGCTCGCGGAGAAGGGCAAGACCCACACCGGTGGACCCCGCGTGAAGATCGACGGGGAGACCACGGTCCTCGACTCCGAGGGCAACGAGGTCCAGCCCGGTTCCGAGGTCATCGGCAAGGTCGCGCGCACCGGGCACATCCCGGTGGGGTACTACAAGGACGAGGTCAAGACGGCGGCCACGTTCAAGACGTACGGCGGGAAGCGCTACTCGATCCCCGGTGACGACGCCCGGGTCGAGGAGGACGGCACCGTCACGATGCTCGGCCGCGGATCGGTCTCCATCAACACCGGAGGCGAGAAGGTCCACCCGGAGGAGGTCGAGGCCGCCCTCAAGACGCACCCCGACGTGTACGACGCGCTCGTGATCGGCGTCCCCGACGAGCGGATGGGCCACAAGGTCGCCGCCGTGCTCCACACGCGTGACGGCAAGTGCCCGCCGATCGACGAGCTGAACGACCACGCGCGGCGAGAGATCGCCCGCTACAAGTGCCCGCGAGCGCTGTGGGTCGAGCAATCGGTCAAGCGCAATCCCGCGGGCAAACCCGACTACCGATGGGCCGCGGAGATCGCCGCGTCCCGCCCCGCAGACGACAGCCAGGAGATCAGCAAGTGAGCATCCGTACCCCACTCGCGGAGGAATTCGGGATCGAGTACCCGGTCTTCGCCTTCACCCCGTCCAAGGCGGTCGCCGCAGCGGTGACGCGCGCCGGCGGCATGGGCGTCCTCGGGTGCGTCCGCTACAACGACGCGGCCGAGCTCGACGAGGTCCTGACCTGGATGGACGAGAACACGGACGGGAAGCCGTACGGCGTGGACATCGTCATGCCGAACAAGGTACCCACCGAGGGCAGCACCACCGACATCGCCGCGATGATCCCCGAGGAGCACAAGGCGTTCGTCTCCCGGGTCCTCGACGACCTCGGGGTGCCGCCCCTCGGTGACGACGCCGAGCACAACGCCGGTGTCCTGGGGTGGCTCCACTCGGTCGCCGAGGCGCACGTCGAGATGTCGCTCAAGCACCGCCCGGTGCTCATCGCCAACGCGCTCGGCTCCCCGCCCAAGCACATCGTGGACCTCGCGCACGCCAACGGGATCAAGGTCGCCGCGCTCGCCGGTGCGAAGAAGCACGCGCTCGCGCACGTGGACAACGGCGTCGACATCGTGATCGCCCAGGGCGGGGAGGCCGGCGGCCACACCGGCGA
>NZ_JAALEC010000155.1:0-3958 GCF_014145205.1 Dietzia sp. DQ11-44 | reverse complement strand
CCCCAGACCGACCGCACACCACCGCCGCACGCCGCTGAGACAGGGCGCCCAGATCACGCGGGGACCACGGGGCCGCCCCCGCACGCCTCGGCACACCCGCGCAGCGACGGGGCGCTCCGGGACTCCTCGCGGTCCTACGCCCGTTCCTCGCCGGAGTGACCCCGCGGCTGGGAAGAGCGCCCTCGGTCCGATGGTGGTACTCGGCGCGCCTGCGCATCACGCTGGGAATCACCCTCACCTCTGCCGCCGTGTTCGCCGCCATGGTGCTGTTCACGCTGCAGGTGCTCCATCTCACCGCCGAACGGACGACCGACGCCCGTCTCAACCGCGAGGCCGCGGACTTCTCGACGTTCATGGACGCGGGGATCCTGCCGTCGGCCGAGTCGGAGAACCCCACCACCGAGCAGCTGATCCGCGCGTATCTGGCGCAGCAGTACCCGTCGGCCGAGCTGCTCCTCGTGGGGACCGCCACCACCTCGGGGACGCAGTTCACGCTCTCGAGGTTCAGCTCGGACGACGACACCCTGTTCCCCCCGGCCATGCGGTCCCAGATCCAACGGATCGGGCTGGTGTCGGATGAGGGGTCCGGTGTCATCGACGGCACCGTGCGGTGGCGGAAGGCCGAGGTCGACGGCCCGGCCGGGCCGGCCAACATCGTGGTCGCGATCAGTGACGCACCCACCCGCGAGGACACCGGTCGCGTCGCCGACCTCCTGCTGAGCACCGGCGCCGGCGGCATCGTCCTCAGCGCGCTCGTCGCCTGGCTCCTGGCCGGCCGGATGATCGTCCCCGTCCGGAGGATCCGTGAGGCCGCGGAGACGATCTCGGCCGCGGACCTGTCACGACGGGTCCCCGTCGACGGGCCGGACGAGATCGTCTCCCTGGCCGACACGGTCAACGCGATGCTCGAGCGCGTGGAGGAGGCCTATCGGACGCAGCGGGAGTTCCTCGACGACGCCGGCCACGAGCTCCGCACGCCCCTGACCGTGGTCCAGGGGAACCTGGATCTCATGCCGGAGGATCCGCAGGAGCGGGCCGAGACCACCCGGATCATGCAGGACGAGCTGTCCCGGATGACCCGCATCGTCGAGGACCTGCTCACCCTGGCGCGCTCCGACCGCCCCGACTTCCTCCAGACCGCCCCCACCGACGTCGCGGAACTGGTTCTGGACGTCGAGGCGAAGATCGACGTGATCGCCGACCGCGAGTGGTCGGTGCTCCCGTACGCCGAGGACGTCGCCCTGCTGGACCAGCACCGGATCACCCAGGCGCTCATCCAGTTCTGCTCCAATGCCGTGCGGTTCACCGGACCGGGGGACCTGATCGAGATCGGCTGCCGGGTGATCGCCCCGGGGGACCCGACGGTCACCGACGATCTGGCGGTCGGCCCACTGCCCGACCCGCCGCATCGCGAGAACTACCGACGCCGGTTGCTGTGGTGGGTGCGCGACAGCGGCCCGGGGATCCCGCCCGGCGAGGAGGAGACCATCTTCGAGCGGTTCCACACCGCCCGCGGTCAGCTCCGCGACGGACGCGGGGGAACCGGGCTGGGCCTGGCGATCGTCGCGACGATCGCCCGGGCCCACGGGGGCCGCGCGTTCGCGTTCAACGCCAAGGGCGGGGGCGCCGCGTTCTGCATCGCCGTCCCCTACGTCCCCGCGAGCTTCGATTCCGACGCCGGGGACGAGGTGGACACCGACCTCGACGAGGCCGCCCCCACGGTCGGTCGGGGGCCCGAGCGTCGCCGCCGATCCGGCAGGGGGCGGTACGAGCGGAACCGGCGATCCGGCGCACCCGGGGACACGACCTGATGACACGCTCGAATCACGTGCTCCGCGTGGAATACTCCATTGTCTTAGAAGGAGGGTTGCATGACGAATGTGCTCGTCGTGGAGGATGACGACCTCATCCGCTCGGTACTGGTCAAGGCACTCGGCGGCGCCGAGTACACCGCACTCGAGGCGGTGGACGGGGACAGCGCGCGGTCCATCCTGTCGACCATCTCCGACATCGATCTGATGTTGCTGGACATCGGCCTGCCGGACATCGACGGCCTGACGCTGCTCCGCGAGGCGCGCGACCGCGGGTTCGCGGCTCCCGTCATCATCCTCACGGCCCGCGACAGCGTCGCGAACACCGTCGAGGGACTGGACTCCGGGGCCAACGACTACATGGTCAAGCCCTTCCGTGTCCCGGAGCTGCTGGCCCGCATCCGGCTCCGCCTGCGCGAGCACGAGGCGTCGGAGGACCCCGGCATCCTCGAGCACGCCGGCATGCGCCTGGACATCCGCACCCGCCGGGTCGAGGTCGACGGCCGGATCCAGGAACTCACGAACCGCGAGTACTCGCTGCTGGAGATGTTGCTGCGCAACAAGGGCGAGACCATCAGCCGTGAGCAGTTGCTCGAGAGCGTGTGGGGTATGGACTTCGACCCCGGTTCGAACATCGTCAACGTCTACATCCGGTCGTTGCGCCGCAAGATCGGTGAGAACAAGGTCCACACCGTCCGGGGCGTCGGCTACCGCGTGGAGTGACCGCTCCACCCCGACCGGACCACTGCGGCGCCGGACCCGTGATCGGGTCCGGCGCCGCTGTCGTGCCGGGTGGTGGGGGCCGCCCGGCCGGGCGATCCCCACCACGCTCAGACGGGGCTCACCCCGCGGGCGCTTCCCATCCGAACGGCATGAGCACGCTCTGCAGCTCGCAGTAGGCGTCCAGCCCCTCGGGTCCGTTCTCGCGGCCGAGGCCGGAGTTCTTGAAGCCGCCGAACGGCGCGCTCGGGTCGAAGGCGTACCAGTTGATGCCCATGGTGCCGGTGCGCACCCGCTGCGCCACGGCGAGCGCGGCGTCCGGGTCGGCCGAGTACACGGCTCCGGCCAGACCGAACTCGGAGTCGTTGGCGATCCGCACGGCCTCGTCGACGGTGTCGTACGCGATGACCTGGAGCACGGGCCCGAAGATCTCCTCCTGGGCGATGGTCATGGAGTTGTCGACGTCGGTGAACACGGTCGGCTGGACGAAGGCACCCTCGGCGACGCCGGCGGGCAGTCCCTCGACCTTCCCGCCGCCGTAGGCGATGGTCGCGCCCTCCTCGACACCCTTGCGGATGTACCCCTCGACGCTGTCCTTCTGCTTGTGGTTGGCCAGCGGGCCGAACGCGGTGCCCTCGGCGGACGGGTCGCCGACCGGCATGGCCTTGACGTTCTCGACCAGGGCCTCCACGACCTCGTCGTAGCGCGACCGCGGGGCGAGGATGCGGTTCTGGGACACGCACGCCTGGCCGGAGTTCATCAGGGCGGAGAACACCATGGTCCCGGCGTTGGCGGCGATGTCGGCGTCCTCGAGGATGATCGCCGCGCTCTTGCCGCCGAGCTCGAGCGAGCAGCGGGTGAGGTTCTGCGCGGCGATCCCAGCGATGTGCTTGCCGACCCCCGTGGAGCCGGTGAACGAGATCTTGTCGACCTCCGGGTGCGAGACCAGGTGGTCGCCCACGGAGCTCGGGCCGGTCACCACGGACAGCACACCCTCGGGCAGTCCGGCCTCGCGGAACAGGTCCGCCAGCCACAGCGCGGACAGCGGGGTCGCGGACGACGGCTTGAGGACCACCGAGCTGCCCGAGAGCAGGGCCGGGCCGAGCTTGGCGGAGTTGAGGTAGAGCGGGACGTTCCACGCGGTGACGGCGGCCACCACCCCGACGGGCTGACGGGTGACCACCGAGGCGCCGTAGTCGCCGTGCCGGACCTCGGACCACGGGAAGTCCGCGGCCAGCTTCGCGTAGTACCGCAGCACGCCGAGCGTGGGTGTCACCTGGATCATCGCGGCGGTCCCGGGAGGGGTGCCCATCTCGTCGGAGAGGATCTGGCAGACCTCGCCCTGGCGTTCCTCGAGCATGTCGGCGACCCGGCCGATCAGCGCGCCGCGCTCGGCGGGCGGGGTGAGCCGCCACACGCCCGACTCG
>NZ_JAALEC010000154.1:0-3007 GCF_014145205.1 Dietzia sp. DQ11-44 | reverse complement strand
GACCGGCTCGTCGACGGGCTCGTCGACCGGGTCGTCCAGAGGTTCGTCCGCGCGGTCGGCTGCACTGGGGGTGGGGGGCATGCCGTGGATGGTAGTGACGTGGCGCACCCGTTCCCGCAGGTCATTCGGCATGCCCCGGAATCCTGCCCGAATCCGCCCGGGCGGAGAGTGTTAGCCTGGCCCGGCGGGCTCGGTACCCACGGGTCTGTTCCGACGCCCATCTCGACCACCTCCGGAGCCAACGGCACGTGACCCTGACCCTCGCCCTCGCAGTGGCCTTCGGCATCGCGGCGATCTCACCGTTGCTGGCCCGCACCATGGGGCGGGACGCGGGATGGCCGCTCGCGGCGCTGCTCGGCGGCCTCGCCCTGTACATCTGGTTCGCCGTCCCCGTCGACACCGTCTCCACGGTCGCGTGGATGCCCGCGTTGGGCGTCGAACTCCGCCTGTCCCTCGACCCGCTGGCCCGCGTGTTCACCATGATCGTCCTCGGGATCGGGGCCGTGGTGATGGCCTACTCGTCCCGGTACCTCGGGCGCGGTGGCGGTCACGGCGGGTACTACGGCCTGATGACGCTGTTCGCCGCGTCGATGCTCGGGCTGGTCCTGGCGGACGACGTCGTCCTGCTGTTCGTCGCGTGGGAGTTCACGACCCTGTGCTCCTTCTTCCTCATCACGCTCGCCGGCCCCAAGGGAACGCAGCCCGCGGTGCGGACGCTCCTCGTCACCGTCGCGGGCGGGCTGTGCCTGCTCACCGCCGCGGCGCTCATGGTGGTCCGCACCGGCACCACCGTCCTGTCGGAGATCCTGGTCGATCCGGTGTGGTCGACTGACCCCGGCTTCGCCACGGTGATCGCCGTACTGATCGCCATGGCCGCGTTCACCAAGTCCGCGCAGTTCCCGTTCCAGGCGTGGTTGCCGGACGCCATGGTCGCGGCGACCCCGGTCAGCGCGTACCTGCACGCGGCCGCCATGGTCAAGGCCGGCATCTACCTGCTGCTGCGGTTCTCCGAGGCACTGCACGACGTCCCGGTGTGGAACCTGCTCCTCATCACCTGCGGAATGACCACCGCCGTTCTCGGGGCCGTGTTCGCAATGCAGCGGGACGACCTCAAGGAACTGCTGGCCTACTCCACGATCAGCCAGCTGGGCTTCCTGGTGGCGACGATCGGCGTGGGCACCCCGGCCGCCATGGTCGCCGCGATCGTGCACACCATCGCCCACGCGCTGTTCAAGTCGTCCCTGTTCATGTTTGTGGGCGTGGTCGACCAACAGACCGGCACCCGGGCCATGAGTGGTCTCCCGCGGCTCTACCGCATCATGCCCGGCACGGCGATCGGCGTGGGACTGGCCGCGGCGTCGATGGCGGGACTGCCCCCGCTGCTGGGCTTCGTGTCCAAGGAGTGGATGTTCAAATCCATGCTCGACGCGCCGGGAGCCGCGTGGACCGGGCCCGCGCTCGGTGCCCTGGCCGTGTTCGCCGCCACCTTCACCTTCGCCTACTCGGCACGCTTCCTGCTCGGCGGGTTCGTCACCCACGGCCCCCCGGCGGGGCCGGGCCCCGAGCCGGTACACAGCACCCCGGAGACCATCGAGGCGCCCCACGCCTCGTTCTTCCTCCCCGCCGCCCTGCCCGCGGTGCTGGGGCTGGTGCTCGGATTCACCGGGTTCCTCCTCGAACCCGCTGTCGCGGCAGCGGCCCGCGCCTCCCTCGGCGAGGGATACAAGGCGGATTTCGGTCTGTGGCACGGGTTCGCGCCCGAGTTGTTCATGTCGATGGCCGTGATCGCGTTCGGCATCGTGCTGGTCCTGGTGCGCAATCCCCTGGACCGCTTCCTCAACCGTGAGCTCGCCCCCATCACCGGGGTGGCGACGGTCGACGCGCTGCGCCGCTGGGCCATCGCGGGCGGGGCGCGCGTCGGCGACGTCACCCGGACGGATCGGATCTCCCGGCACGTCTGGGCCGTCCTCGTGGTGCTGGTCGCCCTGGCCGCCGTGGGTGTGGCGGTCGTCCGCCCCGAACCCGAGGTGGGCTCACCCGTCCGGGCGGAGGACTGGGTGGTGGTGCTACTGCTCGTGGTGGGGACCGCAGCCATGGTCATCTCCCGCTCCAGGGTCGGCGCCGTCGCGAACGTCGGGATCGTCGGGTTCGCCATGGCGCTGTGGTTCTTCACTCTCGGTGCGGTCGACGTGGCTTTGACCCAACTCCTCGTCGAGGTCCTCACCGTCGTCGTCATCGTCCTGGTCCTCCAGCGACTCCCCCCCACCTTCCACATGGTCTCCCGCTCACGCATGCTCGTCAGCGCGGCCGTCGCGATCGTGATCGGCCTGGCCTCGGGCGCGGCGGTGTGGGCCATGACCGGTCGCCGGGAACTCTCCGATGTCGGGCGGTACTTCCTCGACAACGCGGAGGAGGACACCGGTGGCATCAACGTGGTCAACACCGTCCTGGTGGACTACCGAGCGCTGGACACCCTCGGCGAACTCACCGTGCTCGGGGTGGCCGGACTCGCGGTGGTCCTGGCTCTGCACGCCAGGCGCACCCTGCCCCGTCGCCAGGTGCGTCTCTCCGTCCCCTCGAATTCGCCGCTCCTGCCCGCCGAGGACAACGGGGTCTTCCTCCGCACGTTCGCCCGGGTACTGGGCCCCCTGATCGTGTTCCTCTCTCTCTACTTCCTCGTGCGCGGCCACAACGCCCCCGGCGGAGGTTTCAACTCCGCGCTCATCGGCGGGGCCGGAATCGCGATCTACTACCTGCGCGCACCCAGGGACGAGGCGGCGCGGATCCGGGTCCCATACGTCGCGGTCATCGCGGCGGGAGTGGTCATCGGGGTCGTCACGGGTCTCGCGGGCTTCGTGGACGGCTCGTTCCTCCTGCCGCTGCACGCCTACCTCGGCGACGTGCACCTCACCACTGCGTTGGTCTTCGACGTGGGCGTCTACCTGGCGGTCCTCGGAGTGATCATGGCCGCGATCGACAAGCTCGGCGGGGACGACCGGAGCGACGA
>NZ_JAALEC010000153.1:0-15454 GCF_014145205.1 Dietzia sp. DQ11-44 | reverse complement strand
GTCTGGTCGCGGGCGACCCGTCCGCACAGGTCGGGACGGTCGTGGTGGCCGTCGACGCCACCGACGCGGTGGTCGACCACGCGCTCGCCCTGGGTGCCGATCTGCTCCTGGTCCACCACCCGCCCCTGCTGCGGGGGGTGCACTCGATCGCCGCCGACACCCCCAAGGGCCGCCTGCTGCACCGTCTGGTCCTGGGCGGCTGCGCCCTGTACGCCGCCCACACCAACGCCGACTCCGCGCGGCCCGGCGTCAACGACGCGCTCGCCGAGACGCTGGGTCTGAGCCCCGGCAGGCCGCTCGTCCCGACCGGTGACGGCACCGTCGACAGATGGGTGGTGACGGTTCCCGACGACGACGTCGAGGACCTCCTCCACGCGGCCTTCGCCGCCGGGGCCGGTCGGATGAGCGGGTACACCGAGTGCTCGTTCTCCGTGCCGGGCACCGGTCGCTTCCGCCCCGGCGACGGTACGGACCCGACGATCGGCGTGATCGGCGAGCCGGAGCGGGTCTCCGAGACGCGGGTCGAGTTCGTGGCGCCACCCGAACTGAGATCCGAGGTCCGCCGGGCGGTCACGGCCGCGCACCCGTACGAGGTCCCCGCCATGGACGTGCTGATCAACCACGCGGGGCCCGGCCCGGGCCCCGAGGACACCGGTCTCGGTCGCGTCTGCGACCTGGCGGAGCCGATGTCGCTCGCGGAGTTCACCGCTCTCGTGGGTGCCCGGCTGCCGCGGACACGGTGGGGGGTCCGTGGCGCCGGTGACCCGCACACGGAGATCAGGAGGGTCGCGCTGTGCGGGGGTTCGGGCGATTCCCTGCTGGGTGCGGCACGGGCCGCGGGGGCGGATGTGTACCTCACCGGAGACCTGCGTCACCACGTGGTCGACGAACACCTCAGGGAGGGCGGACCGGCCCTTGTGGACGCCGCGCACTGGGCGCTCGAGTTCCCGTGGTGTACGCAGGCCGCGGCCCTGGTGGAGGAGGGGGTCGGGGTGGCGGCGACGGTGTGCGACCTGCGCACCGACCCGTGGACGGTGGCGTCGGGGGGAGAGGGCGACGGGCGGTAGTCTTGGCCCTCATGAAGGCCGATCCCACCGTCCAGCGTCGACTCGTCGACATCGCCGAGCTCGACCTGCGCCTGGGCTCCCTCGCGCACCGGCGGAGATCACTCCCGGAACAGGGTGTCCTGGACACGCTCGAGGCCGAGCGGCGTGCGGCCGTGGAGTCCGCGGCGCGGGCCCGGATCCACGTGGAGGATCTGGACCGGGCGATCGCCAAGCTGAGCTCGGATCTCGACGCCGTGCGCAGGCGCCGCGCGAACGACGCCGACCTGCTGGCGGCCGGGGGGTTGTCCGACAGGCAGTCCACCGAGCTCGAGTACGAGCTCGGGTCGCTCCACCGCCGCGAGGAGAATCTCGTGGCCGAGCTCTCCGAACTGACCGAGCGCCACGAGGCCGTGGTCGCCGACGTCCGCCACTCCGGCGCGATCATCACCGACCTGGACGCCCGCCTGGGTATGGCCACCACCGTCCGCGACACCGCACTCGCCGAACTCGAGGACTCCGTGACCGCTACGACCGCCGAGCGGGCCCGCCAGGCCGAGGACCTACCCTCCGGACTCCTCGACCTCTATACCCGTAGTGCCGAGGAGGCGGGAGTGGGCGCCGCGATCCTCAACGGAGGCCGGTGCTCGGCGTGCGCGATGGATCTCGACCGCACCACGGTGTCCGCGTTCCGGACCGCTCCCGCCGACGAGGTCCTGACCTGCCCGGAGTGCGGCGTGATCGTGGTCCGCACGGACAACTCGTGAGCGGCGGTCCGGGCTGGACGGGGGCCGCCGGGAGGCCCACCCGGATCGTGCTCGCCCGCCACGGCCAGACCCCGCTCTCGGTGGACCGTCGCTATTCCGGCCAGGGCGACCCCGACCTCACCGACCTGGGGGTCGTGCAGGCCGAACGGACCGCCGACCGCCTGGCGCGCATCCCGGAGCTGTCCGCCGTGGTCTCGTCCCCCCTGCGCAGGTGTCTGGGCACGGCCGAGCGCGCCGCCGAGGCGGCGGGGGTCCCACTGGTGGTCGCGGACGACCTCATCGAGACCGACTTCGGGCAGTGGGAGGGCCTGACCTTCTCCGAGGCCGCCGAGCAGGACCCCGAACTGCACGCACGCTGGATGTCGGACACCGCCGTGCCTCCACCCGGGGGCGAGAGCTTCGCCGTGGTCCGCGCCCGGGTCGAACGGGGCCTGCGCCGGATCGTCGAGGAGAGCCCGGGCGGCGTGGTGGCGGTGGTCAGCCACGTCACCCCCATCAAGATGGCGATCCGCGCCGCTCTGGATGCCGGCGACGAGCTCCTCTTCCGGCTCCACCTGGATCTGGCCTCGGTGTCGGACGTGCGCTTCTACCCGGACGGGCCGACGTCGGTGCACCTGGTGAACGACACCTCGCACCTGGACTAGACTCCCCAGGGCGAACGAGTCGGCCGGACGGCCGCGGGCGGGGGAACCGGCGCCATCAGGCGGCAGGGCCCCGGTCCGAGGAAAGTCCGGACTCCACAGAGCAGGGTGGTTGTTAACGGCAACCCGGGGTGACCCGCGGGACAGTGCCACAGAAAACAGACCGCCGCGCCTGCGGGCGCGGTAAGGGTGAAACGGTGCGGTAAGAGCGCACCAGCGCCCCGGGCGACCGGGGCGGCTAGGTAAACCCCACCCGGAGCAAGGTCGAAGGCCGCACCGCCCGCGGTGCGGCTGCGCGGATGGAGTGCAGCGATGCACGGAAGGGCTGCTCGCCCGAGTCCGCGGGTGGACCGCTCGAGGTACCCGGTGACGGTGTGCCCAGATGGATGGTCGTCGCCCTCCGTACGCGGAGGGCACAGGATCCGGCTTACAGGCCGGCTCGTTCGCCCCGGCCCCTCCCCGCGGCCGTCCACCTGACGCCTGTTCGGGGCTGCTGATCGCCTGCGGCCGTGGAGACCAGCGCGGATATCATTCCGACCATGCCCGCGCCCGCACGCCCGATGAAGCTCCCCGCGCGGTCGGCCGTGCTCAGTGCCCTTCTCGGTGCGCACCCCGCGGAGTCGACGGCGGCGGGCATCGTCGACGTGGCCGTGCGGCTCGGCTTCCAGGAATCGGCCGTGCGCGTCGCCCTGACCAGGATGGTCGCCTCGGGTGACCTCGAGCGGGACCGGGGGGTGTACCGACTCTCGCCCCGTCTCATCTCGAGGCAGGAGCGGCAGGATGCGGCGATCTCGCCCTCCCTGAAGCCCTGGGACCGTCAGTGGTCGATGCAGGTCGTCACGGTCCCGGCCGACGCGGCGACACGTGTGGCGACCCGATCCGAACTGACCGGGCTCCGGTACGCGGAGCTGCGCGAGGGGGTGTGGCTCCGGCCCGCCAATCTCGACGTCGTCCGCTCTGATGCATTGACGGCCAGGTCGGAGGAGTTCTCCTGTGTCCCCGCCGGCGACGTCGACGCCCTGACCTCACGCCTGTTCGACCCCGCGGGATGGGCGCGCGACGGAGCGGCCCTTCTCGCCGCGGCCGAACGCGCCGACGAGATGTCCACGCGTTTCGAGGTGGCGGCCGCGACGGTCAGGCACATCCTGCACGACCCGCTCCTCCCCGCGGAGCTGCTGCCCGCCGACTGGCCCGGTGAGCGTCTCCGCGAGTCCTATCAGCGATTCCGTACCGATTTCGGCCGCTTCGCGAACGGCGTCCTGGGCGCGGGCACCTGACCGCGCGGGAGGTGGTCCGGTCCGGGCGGATCGATGACTATTACACTCTAGATCTGACCGCAGGAGTTATGTAATACTCCGTCCATGGTGACGCACACGGTGACAAACCAGGTCCCGCCCCTGGTGGGGTACGACGCTGCCGAGCAGCCGGTGATCCTGGAGGCGCTCTCCCGGGCCGGGGCGGGACACGCTGTGGACGAGCTGCACGAGGTCGGACGACTCGCCGGGTCCGCCGACGCCCTCGAGTGGGGCGACCGTGCGGAGGCCAACCCGCCGATCCTCCGGACGCACGATCGGTACGGGAACCGGATCGACGAGGTCGACTACGATCCGGCCTACCACGAGCTGATGCGTCGCGCCGTCGGGTTCGGTCTGCACGGCGCCCCGTGGGTGGACCCCAGGCCCAACCCCCATCTGGTGCGCGCGGCCAAGTCGAGTGTGTGGGGGCAGACGGACGCGGGTCACGGGTGTCCGATCTCGATGACCTACGCGGTGGTGCCGGCCCTACGCCGCGCTCCCGACCTCGCCGCGATGTTCGAACCGCTGCTGACGAGCGCCCACTACGACCCGGTTCTGGCCCCGCCGGCCACCAAGCGGGGTCTGACGGCGGGTATGTCGATGACCGAGAAGCAGGGCGGGTCGGACGTCCGCGCCAACACCACCCACGCGACCCGGAACTCCGACGGGACGTACTCGATCACCGGGCACAAGTGGTTCACCTCCGCACCGATGTCCGATCTGTTCCTCGTCCTCGCGCAGGCACCGGGTGGGCTCACGTGTTTCTGCGTCCCGCGGGTCCTGCCCGACGGCTCGCGCAACCCCTTCCTCCTGCAGCGTCTCAAGGACAAGCTCGGCAACCGGTCG
Organism: Dietzia sp. DQ11-44; assembly: GCF_014145205.1. Lineage (NCBI taxonomy): Bacteria > Bacillati > Actinomycetota > Actinomycetes > Mycobacteriales > Dietziaceae > Dietzia > Dietzia sp. DQ11-44. The sequence continues at coordinate 10,862 of NZ_JAALEC010000153.1, read as the reverse complement.
AATGCCAGCAGCGAGGTCGAGTACGACCAGACGACCGGCTGGATCGTCGGCGACGAGGGCCGGGGCGTCGCGACGATCATCGAGATGGTCAACATGACCCGACTCGACTGCACACTCGGTACCGCCACCGGAATGCGGGTCGGGGTCGCGAACGCCGTCCACCACGCGATGCACCGCCGGGCCTTCGGGGCGGCCCTCATCGACCAGCCGCTGATGCGCAACGTGCTGGCCGACCTCGCGGTGGAGGCCGAGGCGTCGACGACGGTCGCGCTCTGGCTCGCCGAACTCACCGACCTGGCCGACGCGGGAGACCGGGAGGCCGACGCCCTCCGACGGATCGGCCTCGCCGTCAGCAAGTACCACGTGTGCAAGCGCGGGCCGATCCACGCGGCGGAGGCCCTGGAGTGTCTGGGCGGCAACGGGTACGTGGAGGACTCCCGGATGCCGAGGCTCTACCGGGAGGCTCCACTTCTGTCGGTCTGGGAGGGCTCGGGCAACGTCGCGGCTCTGGACGTGCTGCGGGCCATGGCGAAGCAGCCGGAGACGGTCGAGACCTTCCTCGACACGGTCTCGTCCGTGCGCGGTGCGGACTCCCGACTCGACGGCGCCGTCGATCGCCTGGGCGGGACGTTGACCGCCGTCGCCGCCGGGCGGCCCGAGGAGGCGCAGTACGTCGCGCGCCGGGTGGTCGGGGACATGGCGATGATCCTGCAGGGCTACCTGCTGCTCCGCCACGGCCACCCGGCGGTCGCAGACGCCTTCCTCGTCAGCAGGCTGGGGGCCGATCGCGGGGATGTCCTCGGCACGCTGCCGACCGGCGTGGACACCTCCGCGATTCTCGACCGCGTCACCCCGAAGGTCGGGTGAGGGCCGTGGAGAACGTCCCGGGCGTGACGGTCTCGATTCAGGGTCCGGTGACCGTGATCGGTATCGACCGACCGGACGTCCGCAACGCCGTCGATAGGCCCACCGCGCAGGCGCTCGCCGACGCGTTCCGGGCCTTCGACGCGGACCCCGGCTCCTCCGTGGCCGTGCTGCACGGCGAGAACGGGACCTTCTGCGCAGGTGCCGACCTCAAGGCGATCGCGGGCGACGCGGGGAACCGGGTGGCCGCGGACGGGGACGGTCCCATGGGGCCGACGAGGCTCCGACTGGGCAAACCGTTCATCGCTGCCCTGTCGGGCCACGCGGTGGCCGGCGGCCTCGAACTCGCCCTGTGGGCCGATCTGCGGGTCGCGGAGGAGAGCGCGGTGCTGGGCGTCTTCTGCCGCCGCTGGGGAGTGCCGCTCATCGATGGCGGGACCGTCCGCCTGCCGCGACTGATCGGCACGAGCCGCGCGATGGACCTCGTGCTCACCGGCCGCCCGGTGAGTGCTTCAGAGGCCTTGGACATCGGTCTGGTGAACCGGGTGGTGGCCGACGGCACGGCGTTGACGGCAGCCATCGACCTGGCCACCGAGATCTCGCGGTTCCCCCAGGAGTGCATGCGACGGGACCGGCTGTCGCTGCTGGAACAGGAGGGCCTCGACGAGGAGGCGGCGATCAGGAACGAGTATGACCACGGCCTGATCTCGCTGCAGGCCGGGGCGGTCGCGGGCGCGGCGCGGTTCGCCGACGGAGCCGGGCGTCACGGCTCCTTCGGACAGGCACAGGCCACAGAGGAGACGGGCAGATGAACACCGATTACCGCACCCTGACCTACGAGGTGACCGGGGCGATCGCCCGGATCACCTTCGACCGCCCTGAGCACGGTAACGCCATCACGAGCGACACCCCGGTCGAACTCGCGTCCGCCGTCGAGCGCGCCGACCTCGACCCGGCGGTCCACGTGATCCTCCTGTCCGGGCGAGGGAAGGGGTTCTGTGGCGGCTACGACCTGTCGATCTTCGCCGAGGGGATGGCCCGCGACGCAGGCGACCCATCCGACCAATCCGACCCATCCGACGCCTCCGGCGAGGCCGGCGGATCCGTGCTCGATCCGGGCGTCCAGGCCCGCAACCACGACCCGCGCGTCACGTGGGACCCGATGGTCGACTACGCGATGATGAGCAGGTTCAACCGCGGATTCTCCAGCCTCCTGCACGCGAACAAACCCACGGTGGCCAAGTTGCACGGATTCGCCGTGGCGGGCGGCACCGACATCGCGTTGTTCGCCGACCTGATCATTTGCGCCGACGACACCCGGATCGGGTACCCGCCCGCCCGGGTCTGGGGCATCCCGGCGTCCGGGATGTGGGCGCACCGGCTCGGCGACCAACGCGCCAAACGCCTGCTGTTCACCGGCGACCTCATCACGGGGCGGCAGGCGCATGACTGGGGGCTCGCGATCGACGCACCTCCGCCGGAGGAACTGGACGACCGCACCGAGGACCTCGTCGGGCGGATCGCGCGGATGCCGGTCAACCAGCTCGTGATGGCCAAGCTGGCGCTGAACAGTGCCCTGCTGGCCCAGGGGGTGGCTAATTCAGGCATGATCAGCACCGTCTTCGACGGGATCGCCCGCCACACCCCGGAGGGATACGCCTTCCAGGCGAGGGCTGCGGCCGACGGCTTCCGGGAGGCGGTCCGGCGGCGAGACGAGCCGTTCGGTGACGCCAAGCCCCATGCCGGGCCCGGGGACTCGGCGACGACACGCCCGTAACCGGGGAATCCCGGACCCCGCCGCGAGTAGGCTCGGGACACAGGAACGCCGAGCGAACCCGGGAGGTCCGTCGTGACGGAAGAGCAGTGGTATTACGACATCGCCCTGGGCAAGGCGGTCCAGGGGAAGGTGACCAACTGGGACAACCGCATGGGTCCCTACGCCACCCGCGATGAGGCGGAGGCGGCGCTGGCTAAGGCGAAGTCCCGCAACGAGGCGTGGGACGCCGAGGACGAGAAGGACTGAGACCGGGAGCGCTGAGACCGGCCGGACTCAGCCCCGGGCGCCCCACCGGGAACCCCGTGGGGCGCCCGTCGTGGCCGGGCGGCACTGCTCGCCGCCGCCCTATTTCTTGGTGCTCTTCTTCTTCCGCCGTCGCGCCGCGCGCCGGGACTCCGACAGTTCGCGGTAGGCCGCGGTGACGGTGGCCGCGTCGTTCTCGAACCCGTCGAGCGCGCGCTCGGAGAATCCGCGTTCGTGCTCATAGAGCACCCCGAAACCGAACGTCGACTCGCCCGCGGACTCCGCCCGCCTCGCGATCCGCCGGATCCACCTCCGGGCGGTCACGCTGTCCTGGACGTCTCCGAGCACCGTGTGCAGTCGCTGGCAGGCGGTGCGTAGCGGGGCGACGGTCAGCCCGTCCGACTCCCGTAGGGCGCCGACGTTGCGCCGCAGGGCCTTGGCGCGCTTGCGGACGACGTGGGTCAGCTCCTCCCGCTGGGCCAGGGTCAACTCGAGCGACTCGAGGTCGCGTTCGGTGCGGGTGCGGGCCTTGGTGAACTTGGCGAACTGCCGGTCCACCCCACGCAGGATCATGTCCTCGGCCTCGCGCCTGCGCTTCTTCGAGGTCGGTCCCGGCACGGACCCGTCAGACGACCCGGCGACCTCGGGCCCGGTGCCGGCGAGCTCGACGAGCAGGTGGAGCCGGTCGAGCAGGTCGAGGTACCGCTCGGAACCCAGTGCGGCCGTCACCCGCGCGCCGGCCCGCCGCTCCTCCGCCCCGAGCTCGACGCGGAGCCGCTGCCTGGTCAGCGTGCTCACCACGTCCTCCGGGTACCCGGCCGCCAGCTCCCCGAGCCGGTGGTCGACCACCTGGATGTCGCGCACCTTGCCCAGGACCGCGGCGAGCACCTTGAGCTCCTCGAGCACCGCGGCCAGGTCGATGTCCGTGTGTCCGGTCTCCGCCTCGAGCTCCTCGGCGAACGAGCTGATCGTGCTGCGGAGACCGCGGACCGCCACCCGCATCTGGTGGACCCCCACCATCGTCACGCGTCGGGCGGCCGGGTCGTGGTCGAGTACCCGGTGGAGGTCCTCGCGCAGGGCGTCCCTCACGGCGGAGACGCCCCTGTCCGGAGGGTCGGGGAGGGGGCCGATGGCGCGGGCGAGTTTGGACGACGACGACGAGGTCGTGGCCCCCGCCGAGGTGCACGCGGTGGCGACGGCGGCGAGATGGTCCCGAGCCCGGGGCTGCGACGGATCGACCAGTTCGACCTCCCACTCCCGCCAGTCCCCGGCGGCGCCTGCGGTTGCGCCCTCGGCGACGAGGGAATCCGTCGTGACGTGGTCGTCACAGAACTCCACGACGGCGGTCCCCTCCCCGTCGCGCAGGAGCACGACGTGCCTCCGGTTGTCCACGCGGGCCACGGGCGCGAGAGGTCGGCGGCGGACCAGTCCCGCCACCGCGGCGACGAACTCGTCGGGGACGTCGTCTCCGTGATCCAGCGGGAGCCGCAGCTCCACCCGTCCCGCCTCGGACGGGAGTTTGAGGTGCCACCCCGCGTCGTCACCGCCGGTGCGGCGTCTGAGCGTGACCTTGTGGCGGGTGAGGGAGAGGTCGGCGGTGTCGTAGTACGTGGCGGAGAGCTCGTGCACCACCGGGTCGTCCGCCACCAGCGGGGCGAATGCTCTCGCGGTGGGGACCGGGGTGTCGGGCCCGACCTCGAACTTGCTCTCGATCTCCACCGTCTCGCTGATCGTCATGGACTGGTTGTATCAGGCCCGGGTGAACACGGCGTCCCCCTCGTCCCGACCGGCCCGCCACTCCCCGGACTTACTTGCGGGTAAGATCCCAGTGGTTCGGATCACATGCTCGTCGTTGGGAGAAGAAGTGGATCAGACGACAACCGTCGACGTCCTCGTCGTGGGGGCCGGTTTCTCCGGTCTCGGGGCGGCCATCAGACTCGCCGAGGACGGAGTCGACGACGTGATCGTGGTCGAGCGGGGTTCCGACGTGGGCGGCACGTGGCGGGACAACTCCTACCCGGGGGCGGCGTGCGATGTGCCCTCCCACCTGTACTCCTACTCTTTCGCCCTCAACCCGGGGTGGTCGCGTGCGTTCTCCCCGCAGGGCGAGATCTACGACTACATCCGCCGCGTCACCCACGACACCGGCGTACGGGAGAAGATCAGGTTCGGCGTGGAGGTCACCGCCGCGCGCTTCGAGGAGACCCGCGGTCGGTGGGCGGTGAGCACGACGGCAGGGGAGTACGACGCGAGGGTCCTGGTCCTGGGGGTCGGCGCGCTGTGCGAACCCCGGCTCCCGGAGATCGACGGGATCGACGACTTCGCCGGCCCCGTCTTCCACACGGCCCGCTGGGACCATTCGGTGCCCCTGGCCGGTCGACGCGTCGCGGTGATCGGTACCGGCGCCTCCGCCGTCCAGGTGGTGCCGTCCATCGCCCCGACCGTGGAGCATCTGGACGTCTATCAGCGCACCGCTCCCTGGGTTCTGCCCCGGATCGACCGGGAGTACCCGGGGTTCGAGAGGGCCCTCTACCGCAGGGTCCCCGGTCTCCAGCGCGCCGTCCGGGCGCTCCAGTACACCAGCCGCGAGTTCCAGGTGGTGGGACTGACCCGGACCCGTGCGGCCCTCGCCCCGATCAAGGCGATCGGGCGCGCGCACCTGGCCCTGTCGGTGCGCGACCCGGGTCTCCGGCGCAAGCTGACCCCGAACTTCGAGATCGGGTGCAAGCGCATCCTGCTGTCCAACACCTGGTACCGCGCGTTGACCCGGCGGAACGTCGACGTGGTGACCACTCCCATCAGCCGGGTGACCGAGGGCGGGATCGTCACCTCGGACGGCGCCGAGCACCCGGCGGACGTGCTGGTGGTGGCCACCGGGTTCCACGTCACGGACTCCCCGTTCTTCGAGCGCGTCCGGGACGCGGCAGGCCGGACCCTCGCGGACAAGTGGGCGAGCGAGGGGATGGAGGCGTACAAGGGCACCACGGTCGCGGGGTACCCCAACCTCTTCGTCCTGATGGGTCCCGCGACGGGTCTCGGTCACTCGTCGATGATCTACATGATCGAGTCCCAGCTGAACTACCTGGTGGACGCGATCCGCAGCATGCGCGACCGCGGTCTGCAGACGGTGGAGGTCCGCGAGGCGGTCCAGAACGCCTACAACCGCGAACTCCGCGAGAACACCGGGGAGACCGTCTGGGTGACCGGCTGCAAGAGCTGGTACCTGGACGCCAAGGGCAACGCCCCGGCCGTGTGGCCCGATTTCACCTTCTCCTACCGCAACCAGACGAGGGAGTTCGACCTGAGCGCCTACCGCCGGACCGCGATCGACGAACCCGCCGCGGTGCCGACCGGGCAGGGGGCACTCCGGTGAGCGCCCCGATCGGAAAGGCGATGGCGGCGCTGGGTGGGCTGACCGCCCGCCGTCCCCGCTGGCGGATGGACGGCAAGGTCGTCGTCATCACCGGTGCCGGTTCCGGCATCGGTCGCGAACTCGCACGTGAGGCGGCGCGCCGGGGAGCCCGGTTGGCGCTGAGCGACGTCGACGTCGACGGACTGGCCGAGACGGTGGGGCTGGTGGAGGCGGAGTCCTCGGTGGAGGTGCACTCCGACCGGCTCGACGTCACGGAGCAGGCCGCCGTCGCGGAGTACGCGGGCCGGGTGGTCGACCAGTTCGGCGTGGTCAACCTCGTCGTCAACAACGCCGGCATCGCGTTCACCGGGTCGGTCGAGCAATCCGGGTACAAGGACATCGCCCGGGTGATGGACGTGGACTACTGGGGGGTCGTCCACGGCACGAAGGAGTTCCTGCCGCACCTCATCGCCTCCGGGGACGGGCACATCGTCAACATCTCCAGCATCTTCGCGATCCTCTCGGTGCCCACCCAGAACGCCTACAACGCGGCCAAGGCCGCGGTGCAACAGTTCACCGAGTCCCTGCGGATGGAGATGCTCGCCGCCGGCCACCCGGTGGAGGTCACCTGCGTCCACCCCGGGGGCATCAGGACCGCGGTCGCCAGGAGCGCCGGCGCGGCCGAGGGCCTGGACAGCGCGACCTTCGCCACGATCTTCGACGCCAAGTTCGCGCGCACGGAGGCGTCGACGGCCGCGCGGGTGATCCTCGACGGCGTCGAACGGCGCCGAGCGAGGGTGCTGGTGGGCCCGGACGCGTACGTGATCGACGCGCTCGTCCGGTTGTTCCCGTCCGGCTACCAGAAGGGCACGGTGGCCGTCTCCCGCCACTTCGGGGTGATCTGACCCGACCAGCCTCGCCGGGGTGGGAGGCGGGTTCAGGGTCGGAAGCGGTCGGTGGCCTCGAGCAGGTGATGTGTGGTGCCCGGTTCGGCCATCGCGTGCCCGGCGTCGGGGACGATGTGCAGCTCGGAGCCCGGCCAGGCCGCGTGCAGTTCCCACGCGCTCGTGACCGGGCAGACCACGTCGTAACGCCCGTGGACGATCACGGCGGGCAGGTGCGAGATCCTGTCCATGCGGTCCAGGATGGCGCGGCCGTCGAGGAACGCGTCGTTGACGAAGTAGTGGTTCTCGATGCGGGCGAAGGCCAGGGCGAACCTGTCGGCCTCGTCGTCGTCCCCGGTCCCGGGACGGGGGAGCAGCGTGGACGTCGTGGTCTCCCACCTCGTCCACGCTCGCGCTGCCCCGATCTCGATCGCCGGATCACCGCAGTGCAGGAGGCGGTGGTAGGCGGCCACGTGGTCGAAGCCCGCCCGGTGGACCGCGTCGGCTCCCTCGGCGGCCACGAGCGGCGCGAGGTAGCCCTCCCACGCGTCGGGGAAGAGGTGGGCGGCGCCGCCCCGGTAGAACCAGTCGATCTCCGACGGCCGGCAGAGGAAGATCCCTCGCAGGACCAGGCCGCGGACGCGATCCGGGTGCTCCTGCGCGTAGGCCAGGGCGAGCGTCGTCCCCCACGAGCCGCCGAACACGAGCCAGCGCTCGATCCCCAGGGCCTCGCGCAGACGCTCGAGGTCGGCGGTGAGATGCCACGTGGTGTTGACGGCGAGGTCCGCGCCGTCGGCGACGTGCGGCGCACTCCGGCCGCAGCCGCGCTGATCCACCAGGATGATGCGGTAGGACGCGGGGTCGAACATCCGGCGGTGCTCCGGGGTGGTCCCGCCGCCGGGACCGCCGTGGACGAACAGCACGGGGGAACCGTCCGGGTCTCCCGAGCACTCCCAGTAGAGGTGCTGACCGTCGCCCACGTCGAGCGTGCCGGTCTCGTACGGCTCGATCCGCGGGTACGGGGTGCGGAGCGTGGTCTGCTGGCTCATCGAGGCTGACCGCGCCGTCAGAAGGAGTGGTCCGGGCCGGGGAACTCGCGCGAACGGACCTCGTCGCCGTACTCCCGGGCGGCGTCGCGCAGCGTCTCGGCGAGGCGGGCGTAGCGCTTGACGAACCTGGCCGTCCGTCCGGTGCCGTGGCCCGCCATGTCCTGCCACACCAACACCTGCGCGTCGCACCCGTTCCCGGCGCCGATGCCGACCGTGGCGATGTCCAGCTCCGCGGTGACCTCGCGGGCGAGGTCGGCGGGGACCATCTCCATGACGACGGAGAAGGCCCCGGCCTCCTGCACGGCGCGGGCGTCGGCCCGCAGCTCGTCGGCGGCGTCCCCGCGCCCCTGGACGCGGAAGCCCCCCAGGCCGTTGACCGACTGGGGGGTGAAGCCGATGTGGGCCATCACGGGGATCCCGGCGTCCACGATCGCCCGGATCTGTGGGGCCATCCGCACGCCGCCCTCGAGCTTGACGGCCTGGGCGCCGCCCTCCTTCATCATCCGCGTGGCGGCGGCCACGGCCTGCACCGGGGAGGCCTCGTAACTACCGAACACCAGATCGGCCACGACCAGTGCCTTCGGCGCCCCCCGGGTCACGGCCCGCACCAGCGGGATCATCTCGTCCTCGGTGACGGGGACCGTGGTGTCGTACCCGTAGACCACGTTGGCCGCCGAGTCCCCGACCAGGAGAACCGGGATCCCGGCCTCCTGGAACACGCGCGCGGAGACGAAGTCGTAGGCGGTGAGCATCGGCCAGGGTTCCCCCGCGGCCTTGAGTTCGGCCAGGTGGTGGATCCGGGTCACCCGCGTCAGACCCCGGGGTCCGGCGTCCGGGGTGCCGCCGGAACCGTAGACCGGGGTGTCGGGGTTGTCGCTCATGGCGGTGTGGCCTTCCTACGGTGACCTCGAGGCCGGCGGGATGGCCGGTCCCCGGGTGGACAGGGGGCGGTGACGGACGCGGCCGTCGCCGACGAGTGTGCCACGAGCCGGGCGACGTGGCTCGGCAGGCCATGGGGCGGGAGGCCCACGGGCGGGGGCCCAGGTGGGCGTGTCGGGGACCCGATGTCACACGCTCGTAACACGACAGGCACTAGGTTGGACGGCATGAACCGCCAGCAGGAGTACGTTCTGAGGACCTTGGAAGAGCGCGACATCCGGTTCGTCCGGCTCTGGTTCACCGACGTTCTCGGGACCTTGAAGTCAGTGGCCGTCGCCCCGGCAGAGCTCGAGGGGGCGTTCGGGGAGGGGATCGGCTTCGACGGCTCCGCCATCGAGGGGTTCTCGCGGGTGTCGGAGGCGGACACGGTCGCCAAGCCCGACCCCTCGACGTTCCAGGTCCTGCCGTGGGCCCACGCCGACGGTGGCCAGCACTCGGCGCGCATCTTCTGCGACGTCTTCAACCCCGACGGCAGCCCGAGCTGGGCCGATCCGCGCCACGTGCTGCGCCGCCAGCTCAACAAGGCCGCCGACCTCGGCTTCTCCTGCTACGTGCACCCGGAGATCGAGTTCTTCCTCTTCAAAGACCTCGACACCAACGGTGCCGAGCCGGTTCCGACGGACAACGGCGGGTACTTCGACCAGGCCGTGCACGACTCCGCCCCGCACTTCCGGCGTCACGCGATCGAGGCGCTGGAGGCGATGGGAATCTCGGTGGAGTTCTCCCACCACGAGGGGGCACCGGGGCAGCAGGAGATCGACCTGCGCTACGCCGACGCACTGAGCATGGCGGACAACATCATGACCTTCCGCTACATCGTCAAGGAGGTGGCCATGAACAACGGGGTGTGGGCGTCGTTCATGCCCAAGCCCCTCCGGGACCACCCGGGTTCGGCCATGCACACGCACATGAGCCTGTTCGAGGGCGACACCAACGCGTTCCACGACGCGGACGACGAGTACCAGATGTCCACCACGGCGAAGTCGTTCGTGGCGGGCATCCTGCGTCACGCGCCGGAGTTCTCGGCCGTCACCAACCAGTGGGTCAACTCCTACAAGCGGCTCATCGGCGGCGGCGAGGCCCCCACCGCCGCCACCTGGGGCCGCGCCAACCGCTCGGCGCTGGTGCGGGTCCCCATGTACACGCCCAACAAGGCCTCCTCGCGGCGCATCGAGGTGCGGAGCCCGGACTCGGCGTGCAACCCGTACCTCGCGTACGCGGTGATGATCGCCGCCGGGATCAAGGGCGTCCAGGAGGGCTACGAGCTGCCGCCGGAGTCCGAGGACGACGTGTGGACCATGAGCCGGCGCGAGCGGCGTGCGATGGGCTACACGGACCTGCCGGGGAGCCTGGAGCAGGCCCTCGACGCCATGGAGGAGTCGGAGCTCGTCGCCGAGGCGCTCGGCGAGCACGTGTTCGAGTTCTTCCTGCGCAACAAGCGGCGTGAATGGCGGGAGTACCGCAACGAGGTGACCCCGTACGAGCTCCGCAACTACCTCGCGTTGTGACCGGACGGTCGAGGTGAGCATGGAGTCGTCGCGGTCCAGGGTGCCCAGCCCGGGCAGGCTCGGACTGCTCGACCAGCGCGCCGGGGACTGGTTGGACTACCTGGGGTGGACCGACGAGGACGCGGTCCCGATGCTGTGGGCGCTCTCGCGCGCGCCCGACCCGGACCTCGCCCTGGGGGCGCTGGTCCGGCTCAGGGAGGCGCTGGCCGCCGAGGCGCAGGACGGCGGACCGACCACGGGTGGTGC
>NZ_JAALEC010000152.1:0-5068 GCF_014145205.1 Dietzia sp. DQ11-44 | reverse complement strand
CGCGGCCATGGCAGCCGCTCGCGCGATTGTCAGACCCGCTGCTCGTGGACATCCTCGAGCGCCGCGGCGTCAGCCGCGCTCATCCCGGTGATGGGTTCTCCGTTCCACACGATGTCGTCGCCCAGAGCGCCCAACAACTCCTTGCGCTGACCGTGGCTCAGCTTGGCACCGTGGATGAGCGTCGCGGGGCTCCACATCATGGCGAAGGAGTCGTGCCACCCCGAACCGACGTCCTTCACGTGGAGCAGGTCGTGCAGCGACGTGGGCAGGTGCTTGAGCGGCTCGGCGAACGCGTCGGCGAGGACGGCCAGGCTGATCTGACGTTCGACGCCCGGTTCGACGACAAACGCCTCGGGGTTCCGGCCGGTGAGCGCCTGTTCGAGCTGCTCCGCCTCGAGCAGGATGACGCCGTTGGTCGGGCGTGGGTTGCACTCGATGGAGTAGAGCTGACCGTCGTTGTCGACGAAGTCGAACGAGAGCTGGCCCGTGAACCCCGGGTCGAGCGCGTCGACGATGCGCTGCGTGTAGTCGAGGGTGTCGGTGCTGTCCACGGCGAGGAAGGTGATCCCCGTGCTGTGCGCCCACTGTTCGGGCGCGCGGTAGGTGCAGTGCGAGGTGACCCGGCCGTCCACGATGGTGCTGTAGGTGCACACCATCGGGCCGTCGACGAACGGTTGCACCAGCCACGGTTGCTCTTCGGTGGGGTGGCAGTCGTCGACGGACATCTTCCCCGCCAGTGGCCCGGTGTTGGTCAACAGACCCACGCCGCCTCGCGAGAACGCCGCCCGGGCGAAGTAGCGCGGGTACTTCTCGATCGCGGCCACGAGCGAGGCGTGGTCGGTGGCGACGGTCGTCTCGGGGATCGGCACCCCTGACCGCTCCACCAGGCGTTGGAAGCTCGCCTTGTCGTGCAGTTGCGCGAGTTTCGCGAAGCTCCCGCCGAACAGCGTCACCCCCTCGGGCAGGTCCGCGACCCGGGCGGCGAGGTAGAAGACCTCCTCGAAGGTCGGGATGATGAGGTCGATGTCGTATTCGGAGACGATCCGGCTCACGTCCCGGATGAACTGGTCGGTGTCGTAGCGGGGGGAGGCCGTGACGGCGTGACCCGCGAGGTATTTGGAGTGACTGCCCGTCGCGCCCGGATAGGTGTCGCTCGCCACCACGGTGCGGCCACGGCTCCCGAGCTTGCGGATGATGTCCAGGGCGAAGGTGTTCCTGGAACTGGTGACGAGTACGCGCATCATGGTCCTCTCGGGTCTGGTGACCGTCCGCTTATCCTAATCACGGCCGCGGACAGGACGGCGGCCAATCGGTACTACTGTCGAGACGACGGAATGGGAGCACATGCACGAGGTGGCGAGATGGATCGCGGCCGTCCCGACACTTGTCGGGTTCGGTCTGGCGCTGGGCCTGAGCCCCGCCCTGTATGGGGCGACCGCCGACATCCTCGCGAGGAACCGGAACGTGCGCGCGCGTCTGACATGGTTGCTCTCGGGTCTGGCGTCGGGGGCCACCGCGCTCGGGTTGCTTCTCCACGGCGTCAATCCCGCCAACCTGGTGGACCAGGTGCGCCAGCGCGGGGACGCGGTGGTGGAGAACCACGTCGTCGACCTGGTCGTGGGTGTGGTCCTGCTGGTGGCGGCGTGTGCGATGGTGGTGTGGCTGCGGGTCGTGCCCGTGCGCCCGCAGCGTCCCGAGCGCGCACCCGACCAGAACTCCCCGCCGGCCGCCCTGTTCGTGCTCGGGTTCAGTTCGGCGATCATCGGTCTGACCACCCTCCCGATCATGTATCTCACCGGCCGTCTGGTCGAGAGCGTGAGCTCGGATCCCGTACTCAGGCTGTGCGCCTATCTCGTCTTCGTGCTGGCCCTGGTCGCACCGTTCGTCCTCCTCGCGTGGGTGTGGTCCCGATTCCCCGTCGCCACACGAAAGGTCACCGATGTGTACGAACGCATGCTCGGGTGGGACACACGGTGGGTGTCATTCGGCGTGATGGCCTTCGGCGGGATCGCCCTGCTGGTGTTCGCGACACTCGTGCACCGATGACCCTCCGTCACCGGTTAGGTGATCCTTAGCAACTACTGTGACCAGTGCGTTTGAGACACTTGTCCACATGGACATCGTTTTCGACATCGTTCTGATCCTGCACTTCATCGGCCTGGCCGGCATCATCGGCGGGTGGCTCGCCACCATCAAGGCGCCTCACATGAACAAGGCGATCCTGCACGGCGCGATCCTCCAGGTGGTCACCGGTCTGCTGCTCGTCGGTCTGCGCGAGATGCAGGACGTGGACCTCAATCACATGAAGATCGGGATCAAGCTCGTCGTCGCGGTCGTCATCCTGGTCGTCGCGGTGGTGGGCGTCCGTAAGGAGGCCAGGGCGGCGGGCAGCACCGGGACCCTGGCGACCATCGCCGGCGTCCTCGGCGTGGTCAACGTCGCCATCGCGGTCCTGGTCTGACACGGTCCTGGTCTGACACCGGGACTCCACGCCCCGCGCCGCCCCCCAACTCCGGTCGGGGGGCGGTTCGCGTTCACCCCTCCATCACGGCGGCGAGGTACGCCCGCACCAGCCGGGCACCCACCTCGGCCGGGAGGCGTTCGATCGCCGCGAGCAGCGCGGCCATCCCGCCGTCGTCCCCGTCGTCGCCTGCGAGTACGCCGGACACCATCGCGTGCACATCGTCCTCGGGGAGGGTGAGCAGGTCGCCAGGGGAGAGGGCGCCGGCCTCCAGCGCGGCCAGCACGTCGGCGAACGCGGCCGGGGGCGCCGGGTCGGGCATGCCGCGTACCGCATCAGCAGCCGCGTGGGCCACCATGAGGATCTCGTCCGTCAGGCGTTCGGTCACCGGGGTGATGGTGAGGTGGGACGACGACGGCAACGCGCCCCGCTCCTGACGGTAGGCCGGCTGCGCCTGCACGGCGATGCCCCTGCGACCGCACTCGTCCGCCCACAGGTGGGGGTGGACACGTCGGGCGTCTCCCACGGACCCGTCGGCCACCACGGCGATCAGGGGTCCCGGGTCGGAGTCGATCACACGCAGTCCCTCGATGCCGGCCAACCCCTCCACGAGGCGCCCGGTCGCCCGGGCGGTGCGCGCCACGAGCTCGGACTGACCGTCGTCGCCCAGAGCCTCGAGCACGGCCCACGCGGCGGCCGCGGGTTCGAGAGGCTTGGACCCGGACAGGGTGGGGTTGACCACCGGGTACCCCGGCCAGTCGACGGTGGAGAACCAGGACGCACGGTGCCTGGCGCGGCCCCGGCTGAGCAGCACCGAGGTGCCCTTGGGGGCGAACCCGTACTTGTGCAGATCGGCCGAGATGCTGGTGACGCGCCTGATCCGGAGGTCCCAGGTCGATCCCACCCCGCCCGGCCAGAAGGGGAGCACCAGCCCGCCCAGGCAGGCGTCCACGTGCAGCCCGATCCGTGGGTCGTGGTGCGCGTCGAGACCGGCCGCGACCTGCTCCACCGGGTCGATCACACCGGTGGGGTAGGAGGAGGCCGAGCACACCACCAGGCAGGTGTCGTGATCCACGGCGGCCAGCAGGTCCTCGGCGGCCACCCGGCCCGTCGCGGGGTCCACCTCGACGCCGACGAACCGCATCCCGAGGATGTGGGCGGCCTTGCGGAACGCCGCGTGGACGGTCACCGGGGCGACGATCGTCCCGCCGCTGCCGGGGGCACGCCCCGAGACCTCCCGGGCCGCCAGACACGCCAGCACGCAACTCTCGGTGCCGCCCGACGTCACGACACCGTGGACCTCGTCGTCGTCGCCCGGACCGTCTCCGGCGTCCCCGCCCAGGATCGTGCGGACCCTTGCGACGATCCCGCCGTGGATCCGTGCGACCGACCCGAACACGGTCGGGTCCAGGCCGTTGACCCCGTGCGCCAGACCGGCCGCGCGCACGGCCAACCGGTCCACGCCCTCCACGCCCGAGTCGTAGACGTAGGAGAGCACCCTGCCGCCGGTCGTGGGCGGATCCGACGCCCGCAGCGCGGCCAGCGTCTCGAGGGCCGCCTCGCCTCTCCGGGCGATCAGGGCGTCCAGGGGATCGGTGTCCGGTGGTTCGACTGTCATGCGGGCTCCGTCCAGTTCGGGTGTTCGCGTCCCAACGCCCGGATGACCAGCAGGCTCGCGGCGGTCAGGAGGGCGGGGACCAGGGAGAAACCGAGGATGATGCCCCAGAGAGCCGGTTCGGGCTGATCGGCGACGCCGCCCGAGCGGAATCCGGTCACCGCGAGCAGCGCCAGAACCACGACGGGCCCGAGCGCCATGGATCCCGTCTCGGACGCCGTCCACAGCCCGCTCATCGCGCCGCTGCGACGGCGGCCACCCAGCTCGCGGTCCATGTCCGTGGTGTCGGGCAGCATCGACATGGGCAGAGCCTGCATCCCGGCGTAGGCGACCCCCGCGAACGCCACGGGGACGTGCACCCACATCCCGGGCCACACACCTGCGGGGATGAGCATGAGAGCGGACACGGTGAACAGGATGGTCGCGGCCGCCAGAGCGGGGACCTTGCCCCGGGCGTGGGCCAGGCGGGCCCACAGGGGCATCACCACCAGCGCGGGGGCGATCAGCGCGAGGAACAGCCCGGTCAACGCGGCCTCGTTGCCGAGGATGTAGGTGGCGACGTACTGGCCACCCGCGAGCATCACGGCCGTGGCGACAGCCTGCAGGCAGAACAGGCCCACCAGCAGGCGGAACGGCCGGGTCACCCGCAGCGCGTCGAGCCCGTCGCGGTACTGCCGGCCCAGATCACCGACCTGTGCGTCCGCCCGCAGGACCGTGCGCCGGGCGGATCC
This sequence comes from Dietzia sp. DQ11-44, assembly GCF_014145205.1. NCBI lineage: Bacteria > Bacillati > Actinomycetota > Actinomycetes > Mycobacteriales > Dietziaceae > Dietzia > Dietzia sp. DQ11-44. The sequence goes on along the minus strand of NZ_JAALEC010000152.1, from coordinate 261 downwards.
GAGCGTCGCCCACAGCATGCCGCCGAGCATCAGGGCGGACACGGCCACGGCCATCACCACGTACCCCGTCGCCCCACCGCCGGCCGCCTCGCGCAGCGCCGGACCACCGCCCCCCACCACGAGGATCGTCGCGGCCAGCACCGCGACGCGCCACGCGAGGATGGTCACCCGCACCGCCGACTCGCCCGTCAGCTCCGCCGGCAGGGCGAGGTAGGGGACCTGGAAACACGAGAAGGCCAACGAGGCCAGCAAGAAGAAGCC
>NZ_JAALEC010000151.1:0-5883 GCF_014145205.1 Dietzia sp. DQ11-44 | reverse complement strand
TACCAGCACCAGCACCGTCGCCACCGCGGCGGCGACCCCGATCGAGTCGGTGAGGTAGTAGGCCAGTACCAACCCCGGCAGTGTGCTGAACGCGCCCGTGCCCACGCTGCCGGCGGCGTACGAGGCGAGCATCCGGCCCGAGGGACGCCCGGCGGGCCGGCCGTCGTCACGCGCGGCCTCGCCGTGCGCCCGTGTGGTGGTCATGGACAGACTCTAGGGCGAGGCGAGCACGTTCACCGTCGAAAAGGGCGTTCCGCGCACCTGGCTCGAACGAAACATGTCCGGAACGCTCTTCTCGATGAGGAGTGAGCCGGGATCCTCAGCCTCGCCAGTCGAAGGTGTCCGGATCCGGCCCGGAGCGAGTGCCGTTGTGCAGGGCCGATATCGAGGCCATCTGCTCGTCGTTCAACTCGAAGTCGAACACGTCGAGGTTCTGACGCATCCGCTCGGGGCTCGAGGACTTGGGAAAGACGATGTCCCCGCGCTGGAGCACCCAGCGAAGCACGACCTGGGAGACCGAGCGGTCGACCTGCTCCGCCAACGCGGTGAGCTGCGGGTCGCCGAAGACCGCGCCCTGCGCGAGCGGGCTCCACGCCTCCACTGCGATCCCGCGGTCCGCGCACGCCGCGCGGACCTCGTCGTTGACGAAGTAGGGGTTCGACTCGATCTGGTTGACGGAGGGAGTGCTGAGGCCCGCCTCGGACAGTCGCGCGAGGTTGGCCGGGGTGAAGTTGGAGACCCCGATCGAGTCCACCGCGAAGTCGGCGCGGATGCCCTCCATGGCCTCCCAGACGCGGGCGACGTCGTCGTGCATCGCGAGCGGCCAGTGCACCAGGAACAGGTCGATCCGGCCGCCGAGGGCCTCGAGTGAGCGTTCGGCGGAGTCGCGGGCGGCGGCGGGCTCGTGGAAGGAGTTGTTGAGCTTGGTGGTGAGCCACAGCTCGTCACGCGGGATCCCCGAGGCCGCGATCGCGCGACCCACCCCGTCCTCGTTGCCGTACATCTGGGCGGTGTCCAGGTGCCGGTACCCGGCCTCGAGTGCGTCCGAGACGACCTTCTCGGTGTCGGCGGGGGGAACCTGGTAGGTACCGAAGCCGAGCTGGGGGATCGCACGGCCGTCGCCCAGGTCGATCAGCGGGATCTGCGGTGTCGAATCGGTCATGCGCCCCACCGTACGCCCGTCCCGGGATCACTCGCGACCGGTACGCAGCGAGGCCTCCACCAGGTCGAGCATCGCGCTCACGTGAGCCGTGCCGCGCCCTGTCGCGAGGTGGGTGATGAGTCCGTCGAGCACGATGTCGAGGTAGACGCGCAGCACGTCATCGGGGACGTCCGTCCGCATCCTCCCGGAGTCCTTCTGCTCCCGCAGGCGGGCGAGAATGGCCTCGTCGAGCTCCGCCTGCCGGTCGGTCCACCGCTCCCGGAAGGCCGGATCGGTGCGGATCCGTCGCGCGATCTCCAGTCGGGTCCCGAGCCACGAGAACTCGTGGGGGTCGGCCAGGATCTCCCGCATCACCTGGACCAGACCCTGCTCGGCCACCGTGGCCGCCATCGCCGCGGCGTCGTCGTGCGCCAACGCGAGGAACAGGGCGTCCTTGTCGTCGAAGTGGTGGAAGATCGCACCGCGGCTGAGACCGGTGGTCTCCTCCAGACGTCGGACCGTGGCGCCCTCGAACCCGAACTCGGCAAAGCACTCGCGCGCCCCCGACAGGATCTCCCGACGCCGGGCGTCCATGTGGTCCTGACTGACCCTGGGCATCTCACAACCTTCCTACGGATACACCACGGCGGTACGCGGTTCCCCCTGTCTCACCAGGAGTTACCGCGCACCGCCGTCGGGGTGGAGGTGATCAGCCCTTGATCATGTTGCGCAGCACGTACTGCAGGATGCCGCCGTTGCGGTAGTACTCCGCCTCGCCGGGGGTGTCGATGCGCACCTTGGCGTCGAACTCGACCACCTGGCCGTCCTCCTTGGTGGCGGTGACCTTGACCGTCTTGGGCGTGGTGCCGTTGTTCAGCTCCTCGATCCCGGTGATGTCGAACGTCTCCGTGCCGTCCAGGCCGAGGGTCTCGTGCGACTCGCCCTCGGGGAACTGCAGCGGCATGACACCCATGCCGATGAGGTTCGAGCGGTGGATGCGCTCGAACGACTCGGTGATGACGGCCTTGACGCCGAGCAGGCTGGTGCCCTTGGCCGCCCAGTCGCGGGAGGACCCGGTGCCGTACTCCTTGCCACCGAGCACCACGAGCGGCGTGCCCTGCGCGGCGTAGTTCTGCGCGGCGTCGTAGATGAACGCCTGCGGGGCGCCCTCCTGCGTGAAGTCGCGCGTGTAGCCGCCCGTCACACCGTCCAGCAGCTGGTTCTGGAGGCGGATGTTGGCGAACGTGCCCCGGATCATGACCTCGTGGTTGCCGCGGCGCGACCCGAACGAGTTGTAGTCCTGACGGGACACACCGTTCTCGTCGAGGTACTGCGCGGCCGGGGTGCCCGGCTTGATCGTCGACGCGGGCGAGATGTGGTCGGTCGTGACCGAGTCGCCGAGCTTGGCCAGGACGCGGGCGCCCTTGACGTCCTCGACCGGGGTCAGCTCCATCTGCATCCCGTCGAAGTACGGGGGCTTGCGAACGTAGGTCGACTTGGCGTCCCACTCGAACGTCTTGCCGTCCGGGGTGCTGAGCCCACGCCAGCGGTCGTCGCCGGCGAAGACGTCGGCGTACTTGGACGTGTACTCCTTGGAGGAGATCGAGGCCTTGATGGTCTCCTCGATCTCCTCGGTGGAGGGCCAGATGTCCTTGAGGTAGACGTCGTTGCCGTCAGTGTCCTTGCCCAGGGAGTCGGCCTCGAAGTCGAAGTCCATGGTCCCGGCGATGGAGTACGCGATGACCAGCGGCGGGGACGCCAGGTAGTTCATCTTGACGTCCTGGTTGATCCGGCCCTCGAAGTTGCGGTTACCGGACAGCACCGCGGTGGCGGTCAGGTCGTGCTCCTGGATCGCGTTGGAGATCTCCTCCGGCAGCGGTCCGGAGTTGCCGATGCAGGTGGTGCAGCCGTAGCCCACGAGGTAGAAGCCGAGGGCCTCCAGGTCCGGCCAGAGTCCGGCCCGCTCGTAGTACTCGGTGACGACCTGCGAACCCGGCGCCATCGACGTCTTGACCCACGGCTTGGCCTTGAGTCCCTTCTCGTGCGCCTTGCGCGCGAGGAGCCCGGCGCCGATCATCACCGACGGGTTGGACGTGTTGGTGCAGGACGTGATCGAGGCGATGGAGACGATGCCGTGGTCCAGGACCATCTCGGTGCCGTCCACGGACACCTCGACGGGCTTGGAGGGACGTCCCTCGGAGCCGTCGGAGGCGTCGGCCCGGACCGAGCCCTCCTCGGCGTGCGAGAGGGTCGCGGTCCCGGTGTTGTCGGACGGGGCACCGCCCTCGGACTGCATCCGGCCCTTCTCGGTGTCACCGAGGGGGTTGACGCCGGCGTCCACGTAGTTGTGGATATCCTTGCGGAACGCGCTCTTGGCGTCGGCCAGCTCGATGCGGTCCTGCGGACGCTTGGGTCCGGCGATCGACGGGACGACGTCGCCCAGGTCGAGCTCCAGGTATTCGGAGAAGACGGGCTCCTCCGCGTCGGCGTGGAGCCACATACCCTGCTCCTTGGCGTAAGCCTCGACCAGGGCGAGCTGCTCCTCGTCGCGACCCGTCAGGCGCAGGTAGTCGATGGTCTCGCCGTCGATCGGGAACATGGCGCAGGTGGAGCCGAACTCCGGGCTCATGTTGCCGATCGTGGCGCGGTTGGCCAGGGGCACAGCCGCGACGCCGGCACCGTAGAACTCCACGAACTTGCCCACGACGCCGTGCTTGCGCAGCATCTCGGTGATCGTCAGGACGACGTCCGTGGCGGTGACGCCCGGCTTGATCGACCCGGTGAGCTTGAAGCCCACGACGCGGGGGATGAGCATGGAGATGGGCTGGCCGAGCATGGCGGCCTCGGCCTCGATACCGCCGACGCCCCATCCCAGGACGCCGAGACCGTTCTCCATGGTGGTGTGCGAGTCGGTGCCCACGCAGGTGTCGGGGTAGGCCTGCCCGTTCCGGACCATCACGGAGCGCGCCAGGTACTCGATGTTGACCTGGTGCACGATGCCGGTACCCGGGGGGACGACCTTGAAGTCGTCGAAGGCGCCCTGACCCCAGCGGAGGAACTGGTAGCGCTCCTCGTTGCGCTGGTACTCGATCTCGACGTTCTTGTCGAAGGAGTCGCGACCACCGAAGGACTCGATGATCACGGAGTGGTCGATGACCATCTCGGCCGGCGCGAGGGGGTTGACCTTGTCGGGGTCGCCACCGAGGGTCTTGACGGCCTCACGCATGGTGGCGAGGTCGACGATGCAGGGGACACCGGTGAAGTCCTGCATGATCACGCGGGCGGGCGTGAACTGGATCTCGGTGTCGGGCTCGGCGGAGGGGTCCCAACCGGCCAGGGCCTCGATGTGCGCCTTGGTGACGTTCTTGCCGTCCTCCGTGCGCAGCAGGTTCTCGGTGAGGACCTTGAGGGAATAAGGGAGCTTCGCGGCTCCCTCGACCGCCGAGAGGCGGTAGATCTCATAGGCTTGGCCGCCGACCTCTAGGGTCCCCTTGGCGCCAAAGCTGTCAATGCTTGCTGTCACGTCAGCTCCACTCGTGGTGTGAATGTCGATTCGTCATCCCTCCCGGTGTCGCCGCGTGTCTCGGGCGGCAACGCCGGGGGCGGACACAGGACCCATTGTGGACCCTCGCGCCCGGTTGCGGTCACCAATTTACCAGTACGCTCGTTCTGTATAGGTTCCGGCACGCCCGAAGGTGGGGGGCGCGGAGCGGGTATCGCGCCGTCCGGCGCGCGTATTCGGTTCGACGACGACGAGATGGCACCATGTCGGCCGTGGACAACTCCGACGATTCCGTGACCACGCTCGCCTACGAGGCCGAGCCGGTGATGTCCTTGCAGGAGGGCGAGGTCCCGCAGTGGCTCGACTTCGAGGCCGTGTCCCGGGACCTGGCCGACGACGGGGTCTCCGCCCCGGAGCCGTTCGTCGAGGGACTGCGGACCGTCGTCACCGAGGCGGGGGACCGCGGGCTCGATCTCAAGGTGGTCTACACCGAGGCCCCGGCCGCCGTCTACACGGACGCCCGCGACCTCGCCGCCCTGCTGAACGAGGAGTACGAGGGGACGATCCTGGTCCGGACCCCGGTCTTCGTCGGCAGTTCCAGCGACACCATCCCCCGCCACAAGCTCGAGGCCGGCCAGGACGACGCCTGGGAGGAGTTCGACCCGGTGGCCTCCGCCTCCGTCTTCGCGCACAAGGTCACCGCCCCCGCCCCGCCCTGGGGCGCGTTCTCGGCGGTCGTGCTCGTGCTGGCGATCGTCGTGGCGGTCGCCTTCGTCGTCGCCCTCCGGCGGCGCCTGCGCTGACGATCCCCGGTGGCGCCTGCGCTGACGGACGCTCTTCTCCCCATCGCCCGACACGCCGGGTTTTCTCGCGTTATTAGAGTTACAGCAGTGTATTTTGCCGTCCAATGTTCCGGACGGGACTTCTGTGACCTACGGTGCTAGAGGAACCATCGGTTCTGCCGAGTTGGTATGAGGCTCTAGTGGCGCAGGGGAAGGCATCACCCGAACCTCACCCTCCTCGGTGACGCGTCCCGCCGTGCGGGTCGCGCGGTCAGCCGCATCCTCGTGCGGTTATCGGAAGGTGAAACGTGAAGCCTGACCATTCATCAAGCCGCGCTCCGGGAGCGCGGAGACGTCGGGGCCCGGTCCGGACGCCCGGACGCGCCCTCCTCGCGGCGGCGCTCGTCCTGGGCACCGCGTCGGGCGTGGTCCACGCACCGGTGGTCGCGGCCCAGGAG
>NZ_JAALEC010000150.1:0-3476 GCF_014145205.1 Dietzia sp. DQ11-44 | reverse complement strand
GGGCGGACGGGTGCGGGCCAAGTACGGATGGACCGACGTGTCACGGTTCGCCGCCCTGGGCGTCCCGGCCGTCAATCTGGGTCCGGGCGACCCCGGCCTGGCGCACACACGGGACGAGCACTGCCCGGCCACCCAGATCACCGAGGTGGCCGAGGTGCTCCGCGCCTACCTCACCACCTCCGGCTGACCCCGACCCGACACGACCCGCGCCCGACACGGCCCGGACCTGATACGACCCCGGACCCCGCGAGCCCGGACATCACGAGCCCGGACCCCACCCCAGTAGGAGACCACCCCTGATGGCACCGAACGATTCAGTACACCTGCGCGGCCCGCTCCTCCTGCGACGGGACAAGGGCGGCGATCGCACGACCACCGACCAACGGCTGTTGGACACCAACCAGGACACCGACTGGTTGCACACCGACCCGTGGCGGGTCCTGCGCATCCAGAGCGAGTTCGTCAACGGGTTCGGCGCGCTCGCGGAGCTGCCCGACGCGGTGAGCGTATTCGGGTCCGCGCGGACCCGCCCGGGTGATCCCGCCTACGAACAGGCGGTGGAGCTGGGGCGGGCGCTCGCGGAGGCGGGTTACGCGGTGGTCACGGGCGGCGGACCGGGTCAGATGGAGGCGGCCAACAAGGGCGCGTGGGAGGCGGACGGTGAGTCCGTGGGCCTGGGGATCGAGCTGCCCATGGAACAGGGGATCAACCGCTGGGTGGACCTGGGGCTGCACTTCCGCTACTTCTTCGTCCGCAAGACGATGTTCGTCAAATACACGCAGGCGTTCGTCTGTACCCCGGGCGGCTTCGGCACCCTGGACGAGTTCTTCGAGGCCATCACCCTGGTCCAGACCGACAAGATCACCCGGTTCCCGATCGTCCTGCTGGGAGTGGATTTCTGGACCCCACTGGTGGACTGGATCCGGGGAACCCTGGTCGAGCAGGGGATGATCTCGGCGTCCGACCTCGACCTGTTCCTGGTCACCGACTCCGTGGCCGAGACGGTGGAGTACATCCGCGAGGCGCACCACCGGGCCGCGCTGACCGCCGAACAGCGTGAAGACCTGTACGGCGAGGAACACCGGGGGGTCGAGCGTTGATGGCACCGGTTCCCGGCCGTCGGGTCTGCATCTACTGCGCCTCCTCGACCCACGACCCCGGGCTGCTGCAGATCGCCACCGAGGTCGGCAACGGGATCGCCCGTCGTGGATGGTCTCTGGTCTCCGGTGGCGGCAACGTGTCCATGATGGGCGCGGTCGCCGAGGCGGCGCGGGACGGCGGAGCCCGGACCGTCGGCGTCATCCCCGAGGGGCTGCGGGTGCGTGAGGTGGCCGACACCGCTGCGGACGAGCTGGTGGTGGTCACCACGATGAGGGAACGCAAACGCGAGATGGAGGAGCGCTCGGACGCGTTCCTCACCCTGCCCGGGGGGATCGGCACGATGGAGGAGATGTTCGAGGTGTGGACGTCCGCCTCGCTCGGGTTCCATCACAAGCCGGTCGTGCTCTACGACCCGATCGGCTTCTACCGACCGCTGTTGGACTGGGTCGGCGGGCTCGTCGAGTCCGGGCTGGTCAAGCCGCAGGCGTTCGACAGCCTCGTGGTGTGTGACGACCTGGAGGCGGCGCTCGACGCCTGCGGAGGCCGGCGGTGACGCCACCGGGCGCGACGCCGCCTCCCACGCTCTGCGGGCGCCCCGTCCCGGTGGACCGACCTCTGGTGATGGCGATCGTCAACCGCACGCCGGACTCCTTCTACGACCGTGGAGCGTGCTTCACCGACGTGGCGGCGATGCACCGGGTCGACCGGTGCGTGGAGGACGGCGCGGACATCCTCGACATCGGTGGGGTCAAGGCCGGTCCCGGCGAGCTGGTGGACGCCCGGGAGGAGCTCCGGCGGGTGGTGCCCTTCATCGAGGCGGTCCGGGACAGACACCCGGGCGTGGTCATCTCCGTGGACACCTGGCGCGGCTCGGTCGCCCGCAGCGCCCTGTCCGCCGGCGCCGATCTGGTCAACGACACCTGGGCGGGGCACGATCCCGAGGTGCTGACCGCCGCCGGCGAGGCGGGGGCGGGGTTCGTGTGCTCCCACACCGGGGGTGCGGTCCCGCGCACCCGGCCCTTCCGGGTGGGATACCCCGACGTCGTCCTCGACGTGGTCTCGGAACTGTCCGCTGCCGCCGAACGGGCCCTCGCCGCCGGGGTCCCCGAGGACGGGATACTGGTCGACCCCACCCACGACTTCGGCAAGAACACCTTCCACGGTCTCGAGCTCCTGCGGCGGATGGACGAGATCGTGGCCCTCGGTCATCCCGTCCTGATGGCGCTGAGCAACAAGGACTTCATCGGCGAGACCCTGGACGCGGGAATCGACGACCGCGCCGAGGGCACCCTGGCGGCGACCTCCGTCGCGGCGATGATGGGCGCCCGCGTGTTCCGCACCCACGACGTGCGTGCGACGCGCCGCTCGGTGGAGATGGTGGCCTCCATCTTGGGAACCCGCCCACCTGCGCGAACGGTCCGCGGGCTCGCCTGACTCGGGCGGGTCCACCGCCGCGAGGCGTGTGCCAGACTGGAGGCCCGGCCCGGACCAGAGAGAGGCTCCCGCGCATGCTCACCATCGTCATCTATGTGGTGGTCACCCTGATCGTGGCGGCGGCGCTCTACGCCCTGTCGATCGTGGTCTTCGGCCGTTCGGAACCGCTGCCGGCGGTGGCGCGGGGACACACGGTCACGATGCTGCCCGAAGGGCCGCTCACCGGCGACGATCTGCGATCGGTCCGATTCGGGATGTCCGCGCGGGGGTACACGATGTCGGAGGTCGACTGGGCGCTCGAGGAGGCGGCGACGGAGATCGACAGGCTCCGCGCGCGACTCGCCGGGGAGGGAAACGTCGGGGAGTCCTCCGACGGGGCGGACCCAGAACGCGCTCCCGCGTCCGGGCACGGTGTGACGCGCTAGAATCGGCAACATCCACTCAGCGATACCGCACGTGGGCCCGGCCGTCCTCACAGGACGCGGCCCACTGCCAAGGACGAAGGGAATCGACCCGATGGCGGCTATGAAGCCCAGGACCGGTGACGGACCGATGGAAGCGGCCAAGGAGGGCCGCGGGATCGTCATGCGCGTCCCTCTCGAGGGTGGCGGACGCCTCGTCGTGGAGTTGACCCCCGACGAGGCGAAGTCGCTCGGCGCGGAGTTGACCCAGGCCATCTCCTGATCGTCCCCTGCGCTGGCGAATCGACGCACCCGGCCCACGCGGCGGGTGCGTCGATTCGGTTCCACGGAAGGTTCTCCCGATGTCCGAGGTCCCCTCGCGTCCACTCCCCACCGTTCGCGTAGCTCGCGGATCGGACCCCGCCACCGGATGGTCGCTGGTCACCCGGGCCCCGGAGGAGGGCCGACCCCTCCGCGGCCGCGCCGTGGAGGCGCGGACGAGCGCGGTCGACGGCCGGCCGGTGGTGGAGGTCGAGATCG
>NZ_JAALEC010000014.1:0-4685 GCF_014145205.1 Dietzia sp. DQ11-44 | reverse complement strand
CGCGTTGGCGGCCGGGGCGAGGGCGAGCCCCGCGGCGGAGAACGCGGTGCCCGCGAGGACGACCTTCACCGCCGTCCTGGGCGCGGAGGCGGTGGCGGCAGCGCGGTGGCGTCCGGTGTTCGAGGTCATATACGCGTCAGTCCTTTTCACTCTGTGCCTACGGGGTGAGCTGTCGGGTTCGGACGAGTACGCCCGGCCGCCTGCGGCGGCTTGACCCCAAGGCGACCTGTGGTCGCCGGCCCGAGGTGGGCCCTGATCGGGTCCCCCGTCCCCGCCCGGTAACGGTCAATGTCGCATCGGCCGCAGGGCGGGGTTCGGTGGTGCGTCCGGTGCCAACTCGCTGACGAGTCTGCCCCGAACAGTAGCGGCTTGATGCCGGATCGTCACCATTCTGAGATAAAACCAGGTCACACAGGAGGGCGAGAGGTGACGTTATCGGCTTGTTACCTGGAACTTCGCCAGAGGGTGGGTTCCGTCACACCCTGGGCGGCCGGGAGCCGAGAATCGCGTACAGCAGCCCCAGGAGGAACCCGACCGGGGTGAACACCATCGCGCCGAGGTACAGGAAGGTCGGCGCGTCCCGATCCAGGACGAACGGGGTCAGTGCGGCGAGGACGGTGAACACCACACCGACGGCGAAGACGACCAGCGCCGCGATGAACAGGCCGCGGCGTCTGGGCCGGACCGGGGCGGGCTCGGCCGTGTGGGGTGCCCAGGGGTCGGGGTCGTCGGCTGGGGGTCGGGCGTCGGAGGTCACACGGGGGAGGCTACCGGCCCGGCGGGGGCGCCGGGCCACCGCCTCGGCGAGGGTAGTCTCGAGTCATTCGTGGTGGATGTCGGTCGCACGTGTGCGCGATCGTGTGGAGAGGTGGTTCGCGGTGCCCAGTGGCAGGGTCAAGTGGTACGACGCGGAGAAGGGTTTCGGTTTCCTGTCCCACGAGGGCGGGGAGGACGTCTACGTCCGGTCGGACGCGCTCCCAGACGGGGTGGACACGCTCCGGCCCCGCCAGCGCGTGGAGTTCGACATGGTCTCCGGTCGGCGTGGCCCCCAGGCTCTGCGGGTGGTCGTCCACGAGGAGCCCACCGTCGTGCAGGACCGTGCCCCCCGCGGCGGCCCACGGCACTCGCCCGATGAGCTGCACGGGATGGTCGAGGACATGATCAAGGTCCTCGAGACGACCGTCCAACCCGAGTTGCGGCGCGGCCACCGTCCCGACCACAAGGTGTCGGGTCGCGTGGCGTCGGTGCTCCGCGCCGTCGCCCGCGAACTGGACGCGTGACCTGCCGGCTCAGTCCGTGTAGGTGATCCCGACGGACCACTCGCCGCTGAGGATGGTCTCGGAGCCGTCCGCCGCGTAGACGAGCGCGACCCCGCGGAGTGCCAGTCCTTCGATCCGTCCCTCGTCAGGGAGGGTGACCGGGATGAGTAGTTCGCCGGGGCCGTCGGGTTCGAGGGTGTATTCGCGGAACCCGTCCGCGCGGATCTCGTAGACGTCGAGCGTGGCGCGGCGCAGTTCCACCGGCAGCCGCACCGTGAGGGTGTGTTCACCGGTGACCGTGAACTCACCCACCGGGTTGGTGTAGCTCGTGCCGTCGAGGTCCGTCGCGGCGAACGGCAGTACCTCCACGTGGTCGCGGTCGGTGGCGACGGTGATCGCCGGCACCGCCCCGTGACGTGAGGCGGAGCCCTGCCACGCTCCGACGATCGCGGCGACCATGATGATCACCCACGCCAGGATCGCCCAGGTGACTGGGCGGACGCGGGTGCCGGACGCGGGGGCATCGCTGTAAGAGCTCACTCCTCCATTCTGCCGAGCAGGCGCGCGCCGAATGCACGGGGGTCACGTGGCGCTCCGGGGAACCTGGGTCGGTTGCCGCCGAGCCCCGGTACCAGGGTGGACCCGCGCGCGGTCAGGAGCGACTGGCCGAACAGCAGGGCGCCCACGACCGAGATCACGCTGAAGCCCACAGTGAAGTCCGGCGGGAGGAGGACCCCCAGCGCACCGCCCGCGACCCACGCCAGTTGTAGCGCCGTCTCGGACCGGCCGAACGCGGAGGACCGTGCGGAGTCGGGGATGTCCGTCTGGATCGACGCGTCGAGCGCCACCTTGCCGAGCGCGCTGCACACCGCCGCCACCAGTGCGAGGGGGGCCGCCGCCCAGATGTTGCCGAGGAACGCCGCGACCACCGCCGCCGACAGCGCTGCGCCCGCCGCCGTCGTGGTGATCCTGCCCGGTCGGCCCAGGGGGAGACGGGCGCCCACGGCATTCCCCACGAAGGTGCCGAGTCCTCCCGCCGCACCGGCGATCGCGAGCATCCCGGCCTGTTCCGCCGCGGTGGCGTTCTCCTGGGCCTTGGCCACGAACGCGAGGAACAGGGTGAGGAAGCCGGTCATGAACCGGACCATCGACACGGCCCAGAGGTTGGCCAGGACCTGACGGCCCAGCGGCCGGGTGAGAACGGCCTTGAGCCCGCTGACGAGCGGGCGGCCCCGGTCCACGCGCAGGGTCGCCGACTCCTCGTCGAGCGAGGCCTCGGCGTGTGCGGGGATGGTCATCGCGATGTACGCCGTCACCAGCGCCACCGCGGCGAGCAGCCACAGGGCCGCGTCGGAGCCCCACACCCACGACACGGCTCCGGCGAGGGCCCCTGCGATCAACGACCCGCCCACGTGGCCGAGCACCGTCAGCCGGGAGTTCGTCCGGACCAGGTCGAGCGCCGGCGGCAGGACGTGCGGGGTGATCGACGCCTTGACCACGCCGAAGGTCTTGGACAGCACGAGCATCCCCAGCGCGAGGGGATACAGCAGCCAGGAGTCGAAGTTGAGCGCGAGGATCACCGCGAGCACCGCCCGCAGGGTGAAGGTCAACGACACCGTGAGGCGCCGCCCGCTCCGCAGCCGGTCGAGGGCCGGTCCGATCACCGGGGCGATCAGCGCGAACGGGGCGACCGTGACGAGGAGGTACAGGGCCACGTTGCTCCGCGACTCGGCGGTGGCGGCGGAGAAGAACAACGTGTTGGCCAGGGCGACGGCGAGGATGGCGTCGCACGCGAAGTTGGCGACGGTGACGTAACTCAGCTGCGACAGGCCCGATCTGTCGGCCCCGTCGGCGTGGAAGACCCGCCGGACGCCCCGGCCGACGGTGGCCGCGGCTCGACGGGTCGGCCCGGGGGAGCGGTCAGCCAATGAGGCGCACCTCGTACATCGTCGGCCACAACTTCCCTGTGAGCAGCACGTTCTCCGAACCGGGGAGCGCGGCGATCCCGTTGAGAACCGCCTCCCGGCTGGCCGGCCGGGGTCGCTCGAGCGCCGAGGCGTCGTAGATGGCGGTGACCGCGCCGGTGGCGGGGTCGATGCGGATGACCTCGTCCGTCATCCAGACGTTGGCGAGGACGGTGCCGTCCGCGCACTCGAGTTCGTTGATCCGGACCACGGGTGTGCCCCCCGAGGTCACCGAGACCGTGCCGGTGGGCTCGAAGGTGACGGGGTCGCGGAAGGTCAGCTGGTCGGAGCCGTTGCTCATGATCAGCCGTTCGCCGTCGTAACACAGGCCCCAGCCCTCGCCCACGTACGGCACCTCGGAGCGCACCTCGAGGGTCCGGGGGTCCCGGTTGTGGGCGATCCCGTTGGTCCAGGTCAGGGTCCAGAGGGTGTCCGGGGTGACGGCCAGGCCCTCGCCGAACTCGTCGTCCGCCATCCGCACGGAGACGGTGGGCGGGCCGCCGGCGAGCGGGCGGCGCTGCACCTGCGAGCGGGTGAACTCACCCGTCGACTCGTAGATCTCGTCGCCCACCACCTGCAGACCCTGGGTGAACAACTCAGGATCGTGCGGCAGGGTCCGGACGACCTCGACCGAACCCCGTACGGGCCGGGGCTCGGCCGGGCCCACCGGCACCTGTCCGCCGCCCGCGTCGCCGGACCCGGAACCGGAGCCGGAGCCGGTGGGCATGCTCGACGACGCGCGGGAGGCGCCGGGGGACGTGGCGCTCCCGGCGTCGTCGGAACCGGTCGCGGTACACGCCGCGACGGCGCCGACGAGGGAGAGGGAGACCGCGAGAGGGCCGAGGGTGCCGAGGACGCTGCGCATGCGTCAAGGATGCCGTACTACGGGCCGGACCGCGACGCTGTCGCGATGACGCGCATAATGGGTGGGGTGAACACCGAGGTAGGCACGGATCAGGAGGCGGACCCCGTGAGCACCGATCAGGCCTCGGGCTTCGACGAGGCCCTGCGCGAGAGACTGGCCTCGGGCGTTGACGTGGCGCGTGCCGCCGTGGAGGAGTTCGCGTCCGACGGCGTGGGAGAGCACCGGGGGGCCGTCGTCGAGGCGCCGTTCACCACGACGCACCGGTTCGCCTCGGACCTCCCCGGCTACCGCGGGTGGTACTGGGCCTGCGTCCTGGCGCTGGTCCCCGGCGGCGAGCTGACGGTCGACGAGATCTCGCTCCTCCCCGGTCCCGACTCGGTGGTGGCCCCGGAGTGGGTGCCGTGGGAGAAGAGGATCCGCCCGGGCGATCTGGGTGCCGGTGATCTGCTGCCCCCCGCGGACGACGACGAGCGTCTGGTCCCGGGACAACTCCTCACCGGGGACGACGGGCTCGACGAGGTCGCCGGCCCAGTCGGGCTCGGCAGGCCACGGCACCTGAGCCGGGAGGGCCGGTCGGCCGCCGCCGCCCGATGGGCC
>NZ_JAALEC010000149.1:0-1077 GCF_014145205.1 Dietzia sp. DQ11-44 | reverse complement strand
CCGGGCAGCGGTGCGCGTCGGCCGCGACCCGTGCCGCCCCTCGCGAGGGCAGCACCCCGCTGGTGGCCCCGCATCGCTGACACCCCCAGGTCGCGCCGTCGGCGGCCTCCTGGACATAACACGACCGTTCGCCGACCCCGTCCATCCCGCCCCCCAGCGCAGAGCACCGGCCCGGAGCCGGTGCGAATTCCGCAATTGTGTCACAAAATTCTCATCTTGACACGACATCTTCATCACCTCGGCACCACGTAGACAGATCGGTCTGGACTTGGCGCGCCTTTAATGTCTACTGTGTTGGTCTACTTAATCCACACACAAGATAATCGGAGCACTCGTGAAGACACTGATCGTCCTGGGCGTCGTCGGCGCCATCGCCCAGCTCATCGACGGCTCCCTGGGGATGGCCTACGGCGTGACGTCCACGACGCTGCTGGTCGCGGCCGGGATCGCGCCCGCCGCGGCCTCGGCGTCCGTGCACTTCGCGGAGATCGGCACCACCCTGGCCTCAGGTATCTCCCACCACAAGCTGGGCAACGTGGACTGGCGCATCGTGCGCATCCTCGCGGTCCCCGGCGCCATCGGGGCGTTCGCCGGCGCCACCATCCTCACCAACCTCCCGGCGGACGTGGCCAAGCCGGTGGTCGGGGCGATCCTCCTGACGCTGGGCCTGTACGTGCTGTACCGCTTCCTCGCACTGGGTGGGCGTCGTCCGGAGTTCAAGGGCCGCGTGCGGACAGGGTTCCTGGTCCCCCTCGGACTGGTGGGCGGCACCCTCGACTCGCTCGGCGGCGGCGGGTGGGGCCCGGTCGGCACCACCTCGCTGCTGTCCTCGGGCCGGGTCGAGCCGCGCAAGGTGGTCGGCTCCATCGACACCTCCGAGTTCGTGGTGGCCGTGGGTGGCTCCCTCGGCTTCCTCATCGGCCTGGGCGCGGCCGGCATCGACTGGGGCTACGCCGCGGCACTGCTGGTCGGCGGCGTGATCGTGGCACCACTGGCGGCCTGGCTCGTCAAGCACCTGCCCGCGCGCGTGCTCGGCACCGCGGCCGGAGGCCTGATCGTGGTGACCAACTCGCGCAC
>NZ_JAALEC010000148.1:0-1793 GCF_014145205.1 Dietzia sp. DQ11-44 | reverse complement strand
GACGACGACGACGAGGTGGTCGACCTGCACCGGGACTTCAGCTCGCAGATCCCCACTTTCGTGCTGGCCCAGCTGTTCGACCTGCCGGCAGCGGACCGCCCCCGGTTCGGCCCGTGGGTCAGCGCGCTGACGACCCTGCAGGAGGAGGGGTTCCGTCCGGCGGGCCTCGAGGGCGGTGCGGCGGCGGCGGTGGCGGAGATGTTCGCCTACTTCGGGGAGCTCATCGCCGAGCGGCGCACGAGCCCGGGAGAAGACCTCGTCTCCGCCCTGACGCAGGCCGAGATCGACGGCGAGAGGCTGGACGACTGGGACATCCTGGGGTTCTGCTTCGTGATCGTGGCGGGCGGCAACGACACCACCGGCAATCTCATCTCGCACACCGTCGCGCTGCTCGACGAGCACCCGCCGCAGCGGGAGTTGCTCGTGGCGGACCCGGGGCTGATCCCCGGCGCGCTCTCCGAGTGCCTGCGCTTCGAGTCCAGCGTGCAGGCGCTCGCGCGGACGACCATCCGTGAGGTGACGGTGGGCGGGGTGACGATCCCGGCGGGGGAGAAGGTGATGATGCTCTACGGCTCGGCCAACCGCGACGAGCGCGAGTTCGGTCCCACCGCCGAGGAGCTCGACATCACCCGGGAGATCACCGGGCACCTGGGGTTCGCCCGCGGCCCGCACTTCTGCATCGGCTCGCACTTCGCGCGTCTGCAGGCGCGGATCGCCCTGGAGGAGCTCTACGCCGCGCACCCGGCCATCGGGGTCGACAGGGGCGCGGCCGTCCGGGCGCTCTCGCCGTTCACCCGCGGGTTCCACTCGCTGCCCGCGACGGGGTTCTCCGCGCCGCGGCCCTGACCCGCGCGCCGCGACCCGCACCGCTGCCCCTCTGTTCTCGCGGTCGACACGAGCGGGGCCTGCCTGATCGCCGCGATGTCATCCCGAGGGATGTGTGAGGCCTCCTCGCCCGCGCCCGGGACGAGCGCATCGGTCCGCGATTCGATGCGGCGCCGCCACGGCCGCTGTACCAGTAGGTATGTCAGGCCGAAGGCGCAGATCGCGGCGATGGCCGCCCACCCCACGGGCGGAGAGTCGCGGGGGCCGGGTCCGGGACCGAGGACGACCGGGGGTGAAGGGGGCCGATGGTGGGGTTGGAGCCGGGGCTGGAGACCCGAGTAAACGGGCGTCACACTGCCCGTATAAGAGTAACGTCACCTCATGTAGGCGGATGCGCCGTCCCTGGTGGATCCGCACCCCACTGCACAAGGACTCATCATGGCAACTCCACATGACGCCCCGTCCGGGCCGTCCTCCGCCACAGTCCACCACTCTCCCCGAACCCGCCCGGTGAACTGGGTCATGCTCGTCGCGGGGGTCCTGCTGGCCGTGTTCGGCCTCGGGATGACCGCCACCGGCGCGGCTCTCATGGTGGCCGAGGCCTCCCAGCGCGACGGTCGCTACGCCTACACGGACACCGATCGACTCCAGACCGTCGGCCACGCCATCACGACCGCGCCCCTCACGGTCCACGTCGACGAGGGCGCCACCGTCGGCACGTTCGGTCTCGACGACCTGATCAGTATCCAGCTCCGCGCGACCCCGGTGGTCCCCGATCAGGACGTGTTCATCGGCATCGCCGATGCGTCCGATGTCTCGGCCTATCTCAACGACGTCCCCCACGCGGTGTTCGGCGACGACCCGTGGGACACCGGGTACACCGTCGACACCCCGTACACATGGGGCACGGGGTCCGACCCCGACACCGCGCTCGACGAGGTGCCCGGCACCCGCACCCCCGAACCGCC
>NZ_JAALEC010000147.1:0-11653 GCF_014145205.1 Dietzia sp. DQ11-44 | reverse complement strand
GCCTGGGCGATGAGGAGCGGATCGTCGGCCGCCCGGTCGACGGCGGCCTCGAACCACGGCCTGGCCTTCTCGGCGAGGCCGGCGATCGTGTCGACCGCACCCCGCGCGAGCCCGGTGTCGATCGCCGCGTGCAGCAGTTGCGCGCGGGTCCCGTACGTGCTCGGCCGGGCCAGGAGCCCCGTGTAGTCCAGCACCAGATCCGGATCCACCACCACGTCGTCCAGGTCGACCGTTCCGCTACTGGTGGTGCGTTGACCGAAGGCGTCCCAGTCGGTGCCGATGGTCACCCCTTCCGCGCCCGCCGGAACATAGGCGATGACGCTGCCGCCGTCCGGCCCGAGCGCCCGCACCGCCAGGATGTCCGCGAAGATCGCACCGGTGCAGTAGAACTTGGTGCCCGAGAGCACCAGCCGTCCCGTGCTGCGGCGAAGTGCGGTGGAATCGTCCCGCGTCGTCCTTCCCCCGAGTTCGGTCTGGGCGTTGGCGACCAGGGCACCATGAAGCACACGCTCGGACAATGATCGCCGCAGGACGTCCGAACCCCCGCGCCAAGCGGCGTCGAGGAACGTGAAATGGCTCTGCGGGATCTGTGCGAGGCTCCCGTCGGCGGCGGCGATCGTGGCGGTGACCGCCGCGACGGTGGAGACGGGTAGACCCGGACCCCCGTACTCCGTGGGTACCGTCAGTGCGAACAGGCCTGCGGCTGACAGCGCCTCCACCTGCTCGACGGGCAGCGCCTTCTCGGCATCACGCACGCTCGCACCCGCGGCGACGGCGGGGGCGAGCGCGCGCGCCGTGGCGACGGCGGACTCGCTCGTGATGGCTTCTCTTTCGCTGACGCCGAGCGCCATCAGCTGTAGAGGGTGAAGGCCGGAGCGGTGTGGTTCAGGGTCCAGTCCCCGATCTCTCGCGCCTTGTAGGCCACCGGGTCGTGCACCGTGTGGGTGCGCGGGTTCCGCCAGTGCCGGTCGAAGCCGTAGGTGCTGGACGTGGCCCGTGCTCCCTGGATCTCGAACAGGCGCGAGGCCACCTCGAGCGAGACCTTGGTGGTGACGAACTTGGCTTCCGCGATCGCGATCGCGGTCTCGGCGCGTTGCTCCGCACTGAGGCCCGGGCCGAAGTCCAGGGCCTGCTGCAAGGCGGCACCGGCCCGGTCGGCCAACAGAGCCGCGCCGGTGATCCGTGCCCGTTGCTCACCGATCAGTTCAAGGATGTACGGGTCCTCGGTCGCCGAGTCGAGTCCGGAGGTCTCCCACGGGCTCGCGTTGAGTCTCGTCCAGTCGAGCGCCTCGGTGAACGCACCCTCGGCGGTGCCGATGTAGAAGTTGACGAACGCCAGCTGCCAGTGCGGTGTCACCAGCGTCTGATACGGCGAGAACCCGGGCGGGGAGTCCGGATCGCCCAGGATCTCGTGGCGTTCCACCCGGGCATCACGGAATTCGACTCCTCCGGAGTCGGTCAGCCGTTGGCCGATGGCGTCCCAGTCGCCGTCGGGCTCGAACCCGGGGCGATCGGTGGGCAGGGTGAGGAACACCAGGTCGCCCTGGAACGACGCGGTGACCGAGAGATGGTCGGCCACGCTCGCGCCCGATGCGAATGTCCGGCGCCCGTTCAGCCGGAAGGCGTCGCCGTCACGGGTGAGCTCCAGGCCGTCGGCTCCCCGCGGGTTCTGGACGCCGCCCCAGAACAGCTTCTCCTCCGCGTTGCGTCGTGAGAGTGCCTCGGCCTGCTCGGGCGTACCGAACAGGTGCGGGATCCGCTGTTGGGCGTAGTGGTACCCGATGAGGTGGGCGATGGAGGTGTCGCCGCGTGCGATACGGCGGGTGATCTGCTGAGACTGAGCGAAATCCAGTCCCGAGCCGCCGAACTCGACGGGCTCGCCCACCTGCAGCAGGTCGTGCCGGCGGAGCAGGTCGATCTCGGCGGTGGGCGCGGCGTTCGCGCGGTCACGTTCAGCTGCGGTCACGCCCAGTTCCGCGGCGACCAGATCGGCCCGCCGGAGAGCGTCGTCGAAAGCGGCCTGGTCGCCGGAGGTGCGCTGCCCTGAGTTGATGGTGGATGTCATCGGTGTCGTCCTTCTGTGATCGGGGAATGGGTGGGCTCGGGCTGAGTCGTGTCAGGTGGCGGGGACGAGGACGCCGTTACGGGCGAGTTCGGACTCGAGCCGCCCGCTGGCGAGCAGGTCTGCCTCGAGTTCGCGGACGAGCGGAAGGATGGTGGCACCGAAGTACTCGACGTCGTCGATGCAGTGCAGGAAACCGAGGAGGAAGAGGTTCACACCCCGCGTCTTGTAGGCGACGATCCGCTCGGCGATCTGCTCGGGGGTGCCGATGAGTCCGGTCCGGAAGCCGTCGTTGTACTGCACGAGGTCCGAGAACTCAGAGTCCTGCCACATCCCCTTGCCGTCGCCGGTCGCACTCCCGGCCTGTCTGACGGCGGATCCGAACCCCTCGACCGCCTCGCGGTCGGCCTTGGCGACGATCTCGCGGAGGACATCGCGGGCCTCGACCTCGGAGTCGCGACCGATGAGAAAGCCGTTGAGCCCGAACTTGACGGTGCGACCGTGCAGGGCGGCCTCGGTGGTCACCTCGACCACCTGCTCGGTGAGTCCGTCGAAGTCCTTGCCGTTGCTGAAGTACCAGTCGGAGACCCGGCCGGCCATGGCCCGAGCGGCCGTGGAGTTCCCACCCTGGAAGATCTCGGGATGGGGCCGGCCCGGAACGTCGAGCGGCTTCGGTCTGAGGTCGAAGTCGTGCAGGCGGTAGAAGTCGCCGGTGAACTCCGCGTGGTCGTCGGTCCAGATGGTGCGGAGGTATCTGATGAACTCCTCGGCTCGGCGGTATCGCTCGTCGTGTTCCAGCCACGGCTCACCCAGCTTGGTGAACTCGTCCTTGAACCAGCCGGACACCACGTTGACCGCGGCGCGGCCGTTCGAGAGATGGTCCGCGGTGGCGAGCCATTTCGCCAGGACACCCGGTTGCCACAATCCCGGGTGGACAGCGGCGATGACCTTCAACCGCTCGGTCGCGAGAAGCAGCGCCAACGAGAAACTCGTCGACTCCTGCTGGTACGCGGCTCCGTAGGACGCGATGTACCGGACCTGGGTGAGCGCGTAGTCGAACCCGTTGTTCTCCGCGGCGACCGCCAGACGCCGGTTGTAGTCGTAACTCCAGTCGGTACGCTGCTCGATCGTCGACACGACCAGCCCTCCGCTCACGTTGGGCACCCAGTAGGCGAACTGCAGTGGTGCGGCGGCGGTCTCGAACTGTTGCTCAGGACTGATTTCGGGCATGGCTGATCAGGACTCCTCACGAGTTGGTCGGGGACGAAAGCGAACCGGCTCACCGGGCGATCGAGGTCCTCGCCTCACCGGTGCTGCGGCCGTGCGGTAAGTCTGCGCACTGAGGCCGCCGACGTCGACGATTCGGATCTCGGTGGTGCTATTGGCAGTGGATCGCCGGGATCAGGAGCCGCCCCCCGACAGTGTCGGAGAACCCGGCGTCACGACGCGCGCGCCACGTCTGAATCATCGGGTCCCGCCTGTATCCGACTGAGACAACTCCGAGACCTGAGTCGGGAATACTCAACTACGGCGGTGAGTTGAACCGTGTGCGATCCCGGAGACGCCGGGCGCATCCCGACCAGTCCTGAAGGAGACCATCATGGCCACCACCACCCGTTTCGATCCGTTCCGTGAGCTCGATCGCCTCCTGGGCGAGGGGCTGCGCAGCGCGACCGCCTCCACCTCGCTGCCGATGGACCTGTACAAGGAGGGCGATCGCTTCGTGGGCCTCATCGACCTGCCGGGCGTCGATCCCTCCAGCATCGACATCGACGTGGAGGACCGCACGCTCACCGTCCGTGCCGAACGCCGCGCGCCCGCGGAGGGTGATGCCCAGTGGCTCATGCATGAGCGTCAGTCGGGCACCTTCGCCCGGCAGCTCGCCCTGGGCAAGGGCCTGGCGACCGACAAGATCGAGGCCGACTACAGCGACGGCGTGCTGCGCCTGGTGATCCCCGTGGCCGAGGAGGCCCAGCCGCGCAAGATCTCCGTCTCCCACGGCGCCCGGAAGGCCGAGCAGGCAGAGATCGTCGAGGGTTCCGCCGACCTCGGGAGCTGACCGCGGTTCTCGTGTCCACCTGACCACCGCCCGGCCCCCCACCAGGCCGGGCGGTGGTTCTCATCCGGCTCGCGCACCCCGGCCGCGTCCACGCGCTCACCTGCCGCCGCACGGCGCACCGGGATCACCCACCACCACCAGTACATCCGTCGCCCGGGACAGCCCCACGTACACCCTCTCGCGGACCCGGTCCATGCCGTCGTGGTGGTTGCACACCAGCACCACGGCGCGGCGCTCCAGGCCCTTGAACCCGAGCACGTGGCCGTAGAAGATGTCCTCGCCACTCCAGAACGTCTCCCAGTAGGTGTCATTCCCGCCTTCCTGCAACTCGACCTGCATCGGGTGCCGCGATCCGGTGGTCAACAACGCGACGTCCCGCGGTTCCCAGCCCTCGTCGAGCAGTCGCATGGCCTCGTCGTCGCCGGCCGACACGGGGTCGGCGCCCTCCGGCACCTCGACGTAACGGACCGCGGGCCCCGAGCCGCCGCGCAGCTCCATCCGTTGTCCCACCAGGGGCAGGAAGGCACTGGCGATCTGACGCGTGTTACGCAGATTGTGATCGAGCACCAGCGGCACCAGGTCGACGGGCGGCCGACCGGTCCGCTGGAACACGCTCTGCCCGGCGTCGCCGACGATCATGAGACGGCCGAGCTCACGATCGCGCAGTGCACCGATCACCGGACGCCACCAGCTGTCGGCGAAGTCCTGGGCCTCGTCCACGATCACGGCGTCGAACCTCTTGCCGTCGGGCAGTTCGTCGGCGAGCTCCGCCATGAGGCGCGGGAGCTCCTCCTCCCACCACCGGACCGTCTCCTCGGACCGCACCCGCTCGTCGGGCCCGGCAGGAGCTCCCCACTCGACGCCCAGCGCGTGGAACTCCCCCACGTACGCAGGCCGTTCGCGTCTCGTCCATCCGCTCGTGACGCGTCTGAGGTATCCCGCGAGGCCGTGCGAGTAGCAGATCAACGCGACGCGCTGCCCGGCCCTCGACAGACGCCGCGCCTGCTCGAGTGCGAGGTAGGTCTTGCCGCTGCCCGCGCCACCACGGATCTCCACGCGCGGCAGTGCGTCGACCGCCCGGAGGAGCACCGATTGCTCGCGGGTGAGCGCGTCGGCGATGTCGGCGTTCTCCGCGGCGCGGGCCACCACATCCCGCTGCGGCAGTCCCCGGCCGCCGAGGACGTCCGCGAGGCGGGTGACGGTGTCCGCGGCGAGGAAGGGTCGATCCCTCGGCCCGGAGTTCCGCGCGAGACGGTAGGCGAGGGTGGCGAGCTGGTCGAGTTGATCACGATCGACGATTCGTTCGCGCTGTATGTCGGGACGTGCGAAATCCCCCGGGATCGAAGCGTGGGGGAAGACCAGCATGTGGGTCCAACGCTGGTGCTGCCGCGGCCATCGTGGGTCCGCGTCGACATGACCACGCAGGGCGTAGAGGGCATCTCGACACTGGGTGACGGGATCGATCGTGTGCTGCTTGCCGCCGGTCCCCTGTCGCCACCGGCCGTCCTCGATCGTGATCGATCCCGCCTTGATCTCCATCGCCACGATCCCCGCCCCGGGCATGGCCACGAGGACGTCCACCTCGTGCTCCTTCTCCGCGGTGGAGACGCGCTGCCCCACCACGATCAGGCTGTCGTCGGAGAGTTGATCGCACAGGAGCTCGACGACCTTCTCCTCGGAGGGGTGGCCGTAGACGGGAGTGTCGGGAATGACGCGGGGCATGTTCCAGGAGTACCCGCCCGCGCCTGCGGATCGGGTCGAATCGCCGGGTCCTGCCGACACCGCACCGCGGTGAGACCTTCGCGACACCGTGTCAGCATGATACTGACATGGTGTTAGCATCTTCTCCGTTCCCGATGTCGATGCCGGAAGGCCTCCATGTTTCTCGCCCTACGCGAACTGACCTTCGCGCGATCCCGATTCACCCTGATGGGCTCCGTCGTGGCCCTGATCAGCGTCCTCATGGTTCTCCTCGCCGGGCTGTCCTCGGGACTGGTCAACGACGGCGTCTCCGGCCTGCAGCGCATGCCCGTCCAGGCCGTCGCGTTCGCTCCCGAGACCCGCACCGACTCGGCGTTCACCCGATCCGTGGTTGGGCCCGACCAGGTCGAGGCCTGGGCCGCACGACCCGACGTGTCGGTGGCCACACCGATGGGTCTGTCGATCATCAACGCCAGGACCTCCTCCGGGACCCCGGTGGACCTCACCCTCATCGGCGCGGACCCCGAGGGCCCGCTCGTTCCCGAGGTGGCCGAGGGCCGGGCGCCCGCGTCCGACGGGGAGATCCTCATCAGCGCCACCGCCGCCGATTCCGTCGGCCCGGGCGACACGGTGACGGTCGACCGACTGGGGATCCCCCTCGAGGTCGTCGGCATCGCGGCCGCCCAGCACACCTTCGGCCACGTCGACATGGCCTTCACCACCCTGGCCACGTGGCAGGACGTGCACGCTGGCACCCGCTTCGGCGAGGAGTCGCGCGCCGGCGCCCGTGAGGAGTACAGCGTCGTGGCCCTCGCCGGGGTCGACGGCGAGTTGCCCGACCTGGCCACCGGCGATGCCGCGGCCGACACCTCGGCGCGCACCCTGGAGGAGTCGTTCGACTCCTCGCCCGGATACCAGGCCGAGATGATGACGATGTCGATGATCACCTGGTTCCTGTACGCCATCTCAGCGCTGGTCGTCGGTGCGTTCTTCGCCATCCTCACCGTCCAGCGATCCCGCGAGATCGCTGTCCTGCGCGCCATGGGCGCCTCGACCGTGCGACTCCTGGGCGACGCGATCGGGCAGGCCTTCATCCTGCTGGCGGGGTCCATCGCGGTCGGTGTGGCCATCGGCGTGGGAGTGGGGTCGTTCCTGGTGGGCACCGGCATGCCGTTCGCCCTCGAGACCGGACCCATCGCACTCGGAGCCGCCCTCCTCCTGACTCTGGGACTGGTCGGCGCCACCCTCGCCACCATCCGCATCACCGCCGTCGACCCGCACAGCGCACTGGGAGAGAACCGATGACCACCACCACACACACCGGCGACGCCTCCACCCCGGGCCTTCGCCTGAGCGGTGTCGAATTGACTTTCCGGGACGGCGACCAGACCGTCTACGCGCTGGCCGGTGTCGACGTCGAGGTGGCCCGTGGCGAGGTCCTGGCCGTGGTCGGCCCCTCCGGAGCGGGCAAGTCGAGCCTCCTGGCCGTGGCCGGCGGACTGCTGTCCCCGACCTCAGGCACCGTCGAGGTGGGCGGCCGCGACATCACCGGTCTCGGTCGCCGGGACCTCACCCGGTTCCGGCGCGACCACGTCGGGTTCGTGTTCCAGTCCGGCAACCTTGTGCCCGCTCTCACCGCGCGCGACCAACTCCGGCTCGTGGGAACACTCGGCGGAGACCGGTCCCGGCGTCGCGATCCCGACCACCTGCTCGAGGCCGTCGGTCTGACCCACCGCGCGCGCCGCCGCCCGGCCACCATGTCCGGCGGCGAGCGTCAGCGGGTGGGCATCGCCCGCGCCCTGATGTCCTCGCCGGATCTGCTGCTGGTGGACGAACCCACCGCCGCGCTGGATCGCAGGACCAGCCACGACGTGGTGCGCCTGCTCGCGGAGGAGACCCATCAGAACGGCGTCGCGACGGTTCTGGTCACGCACGACCACGAGATCCTCGAACACTGCGACCGGGTCCTGGAGATGGTCGACGGGCGGCTGCACGCGCACGTGTGACCTGATGGACACGTATGATCGGGCCTCCGCCGAGAAGGTGACGGGAGACCGACATTCCACGTATCGACGCCCCCACCGTGGGCGAACACCGGGACGCCAAGCGTCGGGTCCTGCTCGACGCGGCCCGGTCGATGCTCTCCGAGGCCCCCGGTACCCCTCCCGACATCAACGAGCTGACCGCCCGGGCGGGCATGACACGGTCGAACTTCTACACCTACTTCTCCTCGCGCGCGGAGTTGGTCGTCGCCGTGGCGGAGGACCTCATGCCACGGTGGATCGACACCGTCACGGGAGCAGTTCGTGACGCAGGCGGCGGTCGCCGGGGGGTCGTGGCCTACGTGCACACCACGCTGGATCTGGTCGCCGCCGGTGACCACGCGATCCTCACCGCGCTGGCCGCGCAGCTCCCCGACGGCCCGGCACGCGAGCGGCTGACCCGGATGCACACCGAGATGACCACCCCACTGCGCGAATCGCTCGCCGAGTCCTCCCGCTCCGATCCACAGTTGACCACCGAGCTGGTCATGGCCGTGACGTTCAAGGCCTCCGAACTCATCGAGGGCGGGCGGCCACTGGACGAGGTACTCACCGCGGTGGACGCCCTGATCGATCCGCCCGGGTGAAAGGCGAGGTGGCACGGCGACGGGGTCGTGTCCCACGGTCGCGCGTCACCCCGGCCCGATCGCCCACCCCGTCGTCATCTGCCCGGCGAACACCGGCAGCCGCGCGAGGATCCGGTTCTGCTCGGCCCGCGGCCGGAAGCCCACGTCCAGGTAGCCCGGTGCCTCCGCCGGCCGGTCGCGCACGAGCGACCGGAACGCCGGCACGAGATCCTGCTCGATGTACTCCCAGCGCGGTTCCCTGTCGGCCCAGTTGAACGCGGGCAGCGGGGTGTGCAGCACCGTCGGTCGGCCGTTGACGTCCGCGCGCACCGACAGCGGGCGGAACCCACCCAGGGTGGAGGCCCCGGGGATATCGGGGGAGCCGCCCACCGTGGTGATGTAGGTGAGCACCCGACCGACGTCCCCTCGGCCGGCCGCCGTCGCGTCCCACTGGTCGGCGATGATCTGGTTCTGCTCCCGCGACGCCATCCGCAGCAGCGCCTCCGACCTGCCGTCCGGTGAGCCCTCGTCGAGTCCCCGCCAGGCCTCGAGCGCGTACTCGTCATACGCCCCGCCCGCCGCGAGTTCCCTGACCGCCGGCAACCCCCCTGCCAGGTAGGCCTCGTGCATCGGGACCATGTCCATGAAGATGTTGCGCTGCATGATCAGCAGCCGGTGCAGGTACCAGTCCACGTCCGGTCGCGTGAGCGTCGGACCGGCGGTGGCCAGTAATCCCACGTCGCGCGGCATCCCGGCCGCCAGCTCCCACGGCACTCCACCGAGGGCGTCACCGACCCCGGTCCCCACCTCGTGCACCCCGGGCACGCTGAGCACGCCCCCCACCTCGTCGAGGTCCCAGAACCCGGCGGCGAACGACATCCCGGCCATCCCGGCCATCCCGGTCCACCAGAACCCGTCGTGGGAGTTGTACAGCCGCAGGTAGTTCACGTACACCTTGTCGACCGTCTCCAGGTTCGCCTCCAGCCCCCGGGCCGGCTCCCACTCGTCGAGGTCGATCCCCGCGTTCTGGGCACCGACGACCAGCCAGTACTGGCGGGCCAGGGTCCCGTATCGCTCCGGCGCCACGCCCGCGGCCCGCACCACGTCCAGCGCCGCCCCCAACTCGTCGCGATCGGTGGTCATGGAGGTGGAGAAGCCTCCCGCCGACTCACCGTGCGGGTTGTCGGCCGCGACGTCCAGGTAGACGGCATAGGGTTGCGCGCTGACGTGGGCCGGCAGGTGGACGAACGCCAGGACGGCCACGAGGAATGCGGCGATGACCTCGCCGAAGACGCGTTGGGATCGAGTCGTCACTGGTCCCCCGAACCGCTGGATGTGATTCAGGTCACTCTAAGCCAGTCCGGCCGGGCCCGCGACCGGACACGCGGAGCCGCCCACCCCGATGAGGCGGTTCGGGGTGACAGGGGCAACAATGAACCCCGTCCATCGTCGATCAGCTTTCCAGGTGACAAGGAAGTCCACGTGAGCACCTCCATCGATCAGGCCCCGGCCCGGAGCGCAACCCGAGATCTCGCCCAGATCGCGGTGTTCGCCGCCCTCATCGTCGTCCTCGGTCTCCCCGGTCAGATCAGCATCGGCTCCGCCGGGGTGCCGATCACGCTGCAGACGCTCGGCGTCATGCTCGCCGGCGCCCTTCTGGGCTGGCGCAAGGGACTGCTGTCGGTCCTCGCGGTGATCGTGATCGGTCTCGCGCTGCCCGTCCTCGCCGGCGGTCGCACCACACTCACCGCGCTGGCCAGTCCCACCGCGGGTTTCCTCATCGGCTGGCTCCCGGCCGTCGTCGTGATCGGCCTGCTCACCGCGATGCTGATGCCGCGGTACCGGCTGATCCCCGGGCTGCTCATCAACATCCTCGGCGGCATCGTGGTCATCTACGCCTTCGGCGTGGTGGGCATGCTGATCCGCACCGAGCTGACGTTGACGGCCGCGATCGCGGCGAACGGCGTCTTCCTCCCCGGCGACCTCGTCAAGGCGGTCATCACGGCGGTCGTCGCCGTGCAGGTCCACAAGTCGCGGCCCGGTCTGATCGCCCCGCTGCGTGGGCGTCGTCCGACCCCCGCGTGACCGACCCCCGCGTGGCCGACGACCGAGGCACCGAGATCCGCTTCGACGGCGTCAACCACGCCTACGGTGACCGGACCGTCCTCGCCGACATCGATCTCGTGCTGTCCGAGCGGCGAATCGGGATCGTCGGCGTCAACGGCGGGGGCAAGTCGACGCTCGCGCGGATGATCAACGGGCTGGTCGTCCCCACCTCGGGCACGGTGACCGTCGACGGCCTCGACACGCGCCGCAAGGGCGCGCAGGTGCGCCGCCGGGTCGGCTTCTGCTTCACCGACCCCGACACCCAGATCGTCATGCCCACCGTGGCGGAGGACGTCGAGTTCTCCCTGCGCCGATCGGGCCTGAACCGCGAGGATCGACGACGACGGGTCGACCAGGTGCTCGCCACCTACAACCTCTCCGATCACGCCGATCACCCCTGCCACCTCCTGTCCGGCGGGCAGAAGCAACTACTCGCCCTGGCGGCGGTGCTGGTGATCGAGCCCTCGGTGATCGTGGCCGACGAACCCACCACCCTGCTCGACCTCCGCAACCGCGCGCTGGTGGCCGAGACTTTCGCCGGACTCCCCCAGCAGCTCGTGGTGGTGACCCACGACCTGGACCTGGTGGCCGACTTCGACCGCGTGCTGGTGGTGGACGGCGGCCGGGTGGTGATCGACGACGCCCCCGCGGCCGCGCTGTCGGGGTACCGCCGGATCGCGCTGCGTCCGGGCTCGGGTACCGGATCGGGATCGGGATCGGGATCGGATACCGCTTCGGGGCCGGGGGTCTAGGTGTTCGCCACCTACCAACCCGGGCACTCGCTGCTCCACCGCCTGCCGGCGGGCCTGAAGATCCTCCTGGTCTGCGCGCTGATCCTCGCGGTGTCGCTGTCGGTGCGGGACGCCTGGCACGTGCTGCCCGCGCTGGGGTTCGCCGCGGCGCTCTATGCGATCGGGCGCATCCGGCCGCGCGCCGCCTGGGACCAGGTGCGTCCGGTGCTGCCGATGTTGCTCGCGATCCTGGTGTTGCAGTGGATCGTCGCCGACCTCGACACCGCTCTGCGCGTGAGCGGTGCGCTTCTGGTGGCGGTGGCGGTGGCGGGCCTCGTCGCGCTGACCACCAGGGTCTCGGACATGCTCGACGCGGTCACCCGGGC
>NZ_JAALEC010000146.1:0-8669 GCF_014145205.1 Dietzia sp. DQ11-44 | reverse complement strand
TCCCAGCCACTGCGCCGCGTCGGGGTCTCGCCGGATCGGGTGGCGCTCGTACTGGTCCTGACGATCCGGGCGATCCCCCTGCTCGCCCGGCAGCTCCGGCAGGTGACCGAGGCCCGCAAGGCGCGCGGTCTGGGCATGTCGATCAGGGCGCTGGTCGTACCCACCGTCCTCGGGGCGCTCACCACGGCCGACCAGCTCGGCGACGCGTTGGCGGCCCGCGGCGTCGACGACTGAGCGCCCCGGCGGGGCGAACTCCGGGGCCGAGCCCACCCTCCTCGGCGAGTGGTCGCAAATACGCCGAGCGGGAGAATTCGCCCTGGGCAAACGCGATCGAAATCGACCACTCGCTGCCGCTGGCGTCGTACCCACATGCCACCATGAACGCCATGTCCGCGCTGGCCCGCTTCTTTGCCCTCACCCGGCTGAACGCGGAGTCTCCGACCCTCGCGCTGCTGCGCAGCCCGCTTTGGCCGCTGATTGTGGCGGTTCTGAGGGAGATGTTCGAGGGCTCCTCCCGCCGGGTACCGTCAGCGGAGCTCTACGAGTTCCTCGACAGGACGTTGCTGGCGGTGCGCGACTCCGGTGCGGATCTTCCCGGGACCGCACAGTCCTACGTGCGGGCGTGGGTGGACGCCGGCTGGATGCTCAGGCGTCCAGGAACCGCCGCGACCGGCGAGACGGTAGAGCCCACACAGTCAGCCCTGGTGGCCGTGGACTTCCTCGACGGTCTGCAGACCCCGCGTCGCGGACTCACCGTCTCACGGGTCGAGACTCTGACCCGCCAGCTCGAGGACCTCGCCCGGGACACCGATCCATCGATCCAGGGCCGACTCGCGTCCCTCACCCGGGAGCGGGAGCGGATCGATGCCGCGATCGCGCGCGTCGAGGCGGGCGAGGTCGAACTCGCGGATCCCGAGCAGGTCCGGGAGAAGGTGGCCGAGATCCTGCACGGCGCGGACGACATCCCCGCCGACTTCGCACGGGTCCGCGCTGAGTTCGACTCGCTCAACCAGGATCTTCGTCGTCGTCTCCTGGACCAGGACGGTGCCCGCGGCGACGTGCTCGACGCGGTCTTCGGGGGTGTCGATCTCATCGGTGACTCGGAGGCGGGTCGGAGTTTCTCGTCGTTCTACTCGGTACTCCTCGACCCCGAGCGCTCCGCCTCGGTCGACGCGTGGATCAACGACATCCTGAGCCGACCGCAGGTGGCGGACCTCCCGCCGGCCGCGCGCCGCGAACTGCGCGCACTGTTCGAGGAGATGGAATCGGCGGGCGCCGAGGTCAACGGTGTCCTCACGTCCCTCTCGCGGAGCCTGCGGCACTTCGTCGCGACCGATGCCTACGTCGAACACCGTCAGATGATCGCCCTGATCCGGTCGGCCCGGTCCGCCGCGGCCGAGGCCAGCAGGACGAACGCTGCCCGACCGACCACGTCGATGTCCGTCCCGCTCCGCCGGATCGGCATGTCCGTCCGATCGGTGAGCGCCCTGCGCCTGAGGAACCCCGGGGAGGAACGCGTGGCGGCGGAGGTCTCCCACCACGACACGGGCACCGCCGACCTCTCCGCACTCACCGCGCTCGTGCGCGCCTCGGAGATCGACGAGGTCGAACTACGCGCCCATGTCGACGACGTGGTGAGCCGACTCGGACCGTCGTCCATCGGCACCGTCCTGCGCGAACACCCCGCCACCCAGGGCGTGGCCAGTGTGGTGGGCCTGCTCAACCTGGCCATCAGGGGCCACGTGCAGGCCCCACCGGACGCCCCGGACGCGACGGAGACCGTCACGTGGACAGGCGCGGCCGGTTCCGAGCACACCGCCCGGATCCCTACGCTGGTGTTCACCGCCGACCGATCGAACGAGGAGAACACGTGACGGCTCCCCCGGGAGACGGTGCCCCGCCCACCGCCGCCTCGACTGATGCCCCGGCCGACGACCGCGACGCGTTGTGGCCCGGTGACACCGGGACGCTGTCCTTCGCGTCCCGACGCGCGCTCGCCCGCCTGCTCACGGGTCCACTGGTGCAGGCGCATCGCCAGCCGGAGATCTGGGCAGCGGTCGTGTCCGACGAGCCCGCTCTCCGCTCCAGGCTCGCGGACGTGTTCCTCGATCTTGTCCTGGACCACGACGCCGGGATCGCGTTCACGCGCCAGGTCGACACCTCCGGCCACGTCGAAGTACCCGCTGTCCTCCGAACCGAGACCCTCTCCCATATGGACACCGTCCTACTCCTGCACCTGCGGTCGGAGTTGTCAGTGGCCCAGCCCGGCGAGCGGGTGATCGTCGACCGCACCGACGTCGCCGAACAGATCGACGTCTATCGCCGGGTGATCGACTCCGACCGGGCCCGCTACACCCGCAAGTTCGACGCCTCGTGGAACCGGCTCAAGACGTACTCGCTGCTCACCGAGACCGAGACCGAGGGACGTGCCGAGGTGTCTCCGGTCCTCCGGCACCTCTTCGATGCCGACGTGGTGGCGGGTATCCGCGACGAGTACCGGGGGTTGATCGCCGCGCACGGCGATGCCTCAGACGAGGGTGCCTCCCTGTTCGACGACGACGAGGCGGACGACGATGCCGGATGACCTGAAGTTGCCCGGTATGCCAAAGCACCCCGGGCAGAGGCGGCTCTCGCGAATCCAGGTGTGCAACTGGGGCACGCTCGACGGGTATCACGACGTCGCGGTCCCCAGGAAGGGCTTCCTGGTCACCGGCGGTTCCGGCTCCGGCAAGTCGACCCTGATAGACGCGGTCTCCGCCGTACTCGTCCCGCCCGCTCACCTCCGGTTCAATGCGGCGGCCCAGGAAGAGGCCGGCCGGGGCTCCGGGCGCACGCTCGTCTCGTATCTCCGCGGCGCGTGGCGCCGAGGGGCCGACGGCGAGACGGGCGACCTCGCCTCCGTCTACCTTCGCCCCAAGGCCACGTTCTCGGCCATCGCGCTCACCTACTCGAACGGGACGGGGAGCAGTGTGACGCTGCTGCTCCTGCTCTACGCCCGTTCGGGCGACAACTCCGCGACCGGGATCAAGCGCCTCCACGGCGTCGCCGAGCACCCCTCCGACTCCCCCCTTGATCTGACGGAGATGTTCGGTCACCTGCGCAACGGGATCGACAAGCGAGCGCTCAAGCGCGAGTTCCCGGACATCAGGTTCCACGACAGCTATTCGGCCTTCGCCGCGGCGTTCCGGCGCCGGCTGGGCATCGCGTCGGAGGCCGCGCAGTTGCTCCTCCACCGGACTCTGTCCGCCAAATCCCTGTCCAGCCTCGATCAGCTCTTCCGGGACTTCATGCTCGACGAGCCGGACACGTTCGCCGTGGCCGACCGGGCTGTCGAGCAGTTCGCCGAACTGCGGGAAGCGCACCGGTCGGTGGTCGACGTCCGTAGACAGATCTCTCACCTCGAACCGCTCGCGGACCTGAGTGCCTCCCGGATCCAGGTGCTGGGGAGGGCCGAGGAACTCGACGCCGAGAGCTCGGCCTTCCCGGCCGTGCAGGTGGCCGTCACCACCGCGCTGGTCGAGGAGGAGCTGTCGACCGCGCGCGGAGCCCTCGTCGCCGCCGAGGCCGCCGTCGCCACTGCCCGTGATCAGCTCGACTCAGCCAGAACGACCAGCGACGACCTCCGCTCCCGGTTGCGGGGCAGTGCGGGCGCCGGGCGCGACGAGCTCGCGCGGGAGCTGGGCCGCGCGCTCGACCACGCAACGTCGGTGACCTCCCGTCGCGAACGGGCGGCCACGGAGCTCGAGCGACTCGGCGGCACACTTCCGGCCACCGCCGAGGACTTCGCCGTCCTCCTCGCCAGGCTCGACCGGGACGACGCGGACCAGGAAGCCGAGCGAGCGCGTGATCGGAAGAAGCTCCGCGAGGTCGCCGGGGACCTCAACGAGGAGTCGAGCACCCTCGCCCGTGTGACGGCCGACCTCCAGGCGCTGCTCCGTCACCGCTCGAACATTGATTCGCGCCTCTTGGCAGCGCGGGACCTGGTCTGTCGTGCGGCTGGGGCCAATCCCCGCGAACTCCCGTTCGCGGGCGAGTTGCTCGATGTGTCCTCCGAGCATGCGAGGTGGCGGCCGGCAGCCGAACGGGTGCTCTCCGGCTTCGCGCGGACGATGCTCGTCCCCGACCATCTCCGCGCCGCGGTCACGCGCGCGGTCAACGACACGCATCTGGGCATTCGGCTGGTCTACGAGGTCGTCGACACCACCGATGACTCGCCTGCCAAGAGGACCGGCCCGGACAGCCTGGTCCGAAAGATGGAGCCCGCCCCCGGTCCGTTCCAGCAGTGGATGCGTCGTCGACTCGCGAGCGAGTTCGACCTGACCTGCGTCGAGTCCTCCGACGAATTGGGCGCCCTGGAGCGGGCGGTCACCCTGCACGGCCTCATCAAGCGTGGTCGGAGGTTCGAGAAGGACGACCGACGCAGCATCGACGATCCGGCGGTCTTCCAGCTGGGTGGTCTCAACGACGCCAAGGTGGAGGCGCTCACCGCTCGGCGCGATCAGATCCAGTCCCGGATCGACTCCGCGGAGTGCCGGTGGGCGGCGCTGGAGAACCTCGACGCCGATCGACGCTCCCGGCAGCAGGCGGGAGCTGCGCTCCGCGGACTGCGGTGGGAGGAGATCGACTCGACCACCGCCCAACGACGGGCCGACGACGCCCGAGAGCGGCTCGACCGGTGGCGCGAGGCGCACCCGGAGGTTGCCGAGATGGAGCGGGAACTACGTGATGCCGAGGAGTTCCAGTCGCGGGCGCAATCGACATACGATGCGGCCACCGGTGACCGAGCAGTCGCGGCGAACCACGTCGCCGGGCTGCAGGCACGCCTCGCGCAATTGGCCGAGCGTAGTGCCTCCGAAGAGTCCCACGGTGCTGCCGATCCCGACGCCGCCGACCGGATCCGCGCGCGCCTGTCCGCCGCCACACGCAGGCTGACGGCCGACAACGTGCAGGACGTGTGTCAGCGGGCCGAACGCGCGATCGCGGTGGAGCAGTCGGCCACCGCCACCGAGCGCGACCGCATCCACCGGCGCATCACGGCGATCCTCACCTCATATCTCGAGATCTGGCCCACGATGAAGGCCGACCTCAAGTCGGACCCGGAGTTCGTCGGTGAGGCGGTGGAGGTGCTCGTCCGCCTGCGGCGGGACAGGTTAGCCGATTTCGAGGAACGCTTCCTCGGCCTCATCGGCGAGATGCAGACCCGCAACCTGGGCGAGCTCGCCCGCCGCATCCGCCGGGCCCGGTCGGAGATCGAAGCCAAGATCCGACCCGTCAACGAGTCCCTTCATCGATCGGAATTCCAGTCGGGACGCTGGTTGCAGATCGAGGTGCGGGACCGGCGCTCGGAGACCGTCACCGACTTCCTCGGTGACCTGGAAACGGCCCTGACCGGCGCACTCGACAGCCGCACCGTGGACGCCGCGGAGGCGGGTTTCGCCGTGATGTCACGTCTGCTCGACAAGCTCGGGTCGGCGGACGCCGGCGACCGTCGCTGGCGGCAGACGGTGCTGGACACCCGCAAGCACGTGGGGTTCATCGGCATCGAGATCGACGCCGACGGCGCCCCGACCAACTACCACGATTCCTCGTCCGGGCTGTCCGGCGGACAGGCGCAGAAGCTGGTGTTCTTCTGCCTCGCCGCGGCGCTGCGCTTCCAGCTGGCCGACATCGACGCCGACGTCCCCGGCTACGGGACGGTCGTTCTGGACGAGGCGTTCGACCGCGCCGATCCCGAGTACACGCGTCGGGCGATGGACGTGTTCACCGACTTCGGTTTCCACATGGTCCTGGCCACCCCGCTCAAGCTCCTGCAGACCCTCGAGCCGTACATCGGCGGACTCGTGGTGGTGGGCAACGACGACGGCAGCCACTCCCGGATCGAGCGCGTCACCTGGGACGAGGCCTGATGGTGGCTACCCGCTCGGAGCCGCGCGACCCAGACCAACTGACGGCCGCGTGTGCCACCCGGTTCGCCCGGGTCCACCGTCGGTGGCTCGCCGACCCCTTCGGCGGGGACGCCGAGGTCGTCCGGTTCAGCACGGCGCCGCCGACCGCCGCGAACGCAGCCGAAGACCCCAGTGGGACAGCGGCGTGGATCAGGCGATGGCGCGAGTTCGAGAGCACCCATGGAGGACCCGATGTCCGGCTGACCTGGGCGGACCGCCGCCTGCCCGGGTTCGGGGTCGTACCGCTCCCGCAACGCGTTGAAGTGGTCGGCGCCGACACCATCGCCCACATCGCGGACCGGGCGTCGCGGTGGGCTCGGCTGCTGAACCGCACGCTCCGGATCATCGACCTCGGGCCCGATCACTCCATGCTGCGCCGCGCCGCCGCAGAGACCTCGGCCACCTGGGAGGACTGGGAGGAGGGCGCGTTCGACCAGCTCCTGGCAGTGTGCCGCTGGGCACTCGCGAACCCCACCGCCGGGCGTCGCGCCCGCGAGATCGCGGTGCCGGGGGTCGACACCAAGTGGATCGAGAACCGAACCCGGGTGGTCGAGGCTGTGCTCGACGCCGCTCGGGCCGGCGTCGACGACGCGGTCCGCGGGACGGCCACCGGGCTGGGATTGCTGGGCCCGGACGTCCGCATCCGCATGCGGGTGCTTGACCCGGACATCGCGTTCCCGTTGCGTGACGTCGAGAGCCCGGTCGATCAGCTCGCCACACTGTGGCGTACCTCGGGGGGACCGCCTCACCTCGTCGTCGTCGAGAACCTCACCACCTTCCTCGCCCTGCCGGACCTCCCCGAGACCGTCGCGTTGTTCGGCCGGGGGTTCGCGGTCGACGCCGTCGCCGCCCTGCCCTGGGCACTCCGCGCTCACATCGCGTACTGGGGCGACCTCGACTCGCACGGCTTCGCGATCCTCGACCGTCTACGCCATCACGCCCCGCACGCCGTGAGCGTTCTCATGGACACCGAGACCCTGGACGCATGGCGCGAGTATGCGGTGCCCGACCCCTCGCCGACCCGGGCCGCGCCATCGCGCCTCACACCGGATGAGCTCGACGCGCTCGAGGCGCTGACGACCGGCGGGGACCTCCGGCTCGAGCAGGAGCGCATCCCCTGGGACTGGGCGCTCCCGCGCCTCCACGCAGTGTGGAGCTGAGCCCGGACACCGTCGGCCAGGTCCCCTGGGGTCGTCAGGGCAGTCCGCGGACCCACCACTCGATCACCATCTTCTGAACGCTTCACGCGACGAGGTGAGTTGCGGTGATCGGGTCGCGTCGCCCGCAGGGTCGATGACTGGATCAATCGGCGCGCCTAACTCCGGGGCCGAGTCCACCCTTTTCGGCGAGTGGTCGCAAGTACGCCGAGCGGGAGAATTCGCCCTGCGCAAACGCGATCGGAATCGACCACTCGGCGGGGCGGGGTCGGCGGGGCGCGGTCGGCGCGGCGGTGCGGACGAGGCGCGGTCGGTCGAGCACTGCACGTAGCGCCGCTGTGTGAGACGCGGCGCTGAGTATCGTTGGGATCATGCCCCGCACCCATCGGAGAACCGCCCGCGGCACCTCCGCCCACGCCCCAGTCGACCGTCGCCCGGAGGCTTCCGCGGAGGTGGCCGTGCGCTCGTCCCCCGTCGCGGGTCTTCTCGGTTCGGTCTTCGGGGTCGCGGCGGCGGTGACGCGCCTGGCACGACCCAAGGCCCTGCACCCCAAGGGCATCGTCGCCCAGGCGACCCTGAGCGTGACCGGGGTCGGCCGAACCGGTTCACCGCTCCTGGACATCACGGGCAGGTGGCCGGCGACGATCCGTTTCTCGCGCGCCGTGGGTCTGCCGGACGTCGTCCCCGACATCGGCGGGATGGCCATCCGCATCCACGCCGACCGCCCCGTCGACATCCTGCTCGCGAGCACGGGCCTGGGTCCGATCAGTCGTTACGTACTGACCACGGGATGGCGCACGACCGGCCGCACCATGACCTCGATGTTCCCCGTCAGGGTCGCCGGGCGGCAGCTGTTGTTGGCCGCCATCCCGACAGGCGACGGCGGCACGTGGACCCTCCAGCACGCCACTCCGCTGGGCAGATGGGAGACCCTCGGGCGTGTGACGGTGGACACCTGGGAGGACGACGACGAGAACCTGCACTTCGATCCGGTGGGGAACCGCCTGCCCGGATCGCGGTATCCGCGTCTGCTCGGCGCGTTGCGGGATCCGTCGTACCCGGCGCCCGACGAGGGCCCGGAGACGACCTGATCCGCCCGAGCGCTCAGGATTCGGCCGCACCCCTGCGCCAGTAGCCCATGAACGACACGGCCCCCTTGGGGATCCCGGCGCCGTCCACGGCGAGGCGGCGCATCGCGCGGACCAGCCCAGCCTCCCCGGCCAGGAACACATACGGGTCCCCGGCGGAGACGGTGGTGGCCGTCTGCCATTCCCGCTCGGCGGGACGGCGCCCGTCGAGGACCGACTCGACGCATCCCTGACCCACGCCCAACACTCCGCCGAGGTGATGGACGAGCGCGTGTCCCCGCTCACCGGACCGCGAGAGCAGGGTGACGGTCTCCGGCGCCTCGGCCGACAGCGCGCGCACGTCGGCCGGTGTCGGCAACTCCAGGACGATCCGGACCTCTCTCGTCCCCCGTGGCTCCGCGGCCAGCTCCCCGGCGATGGACAGCAGGGCCGGCGCCGCGGTCTCGTCACCCGCGCACACCACCCGGCCGGCGGCTCCG